>CAITFQ010000023.1 GCA_903891735.1 Candidatus Uhrbacteria bacterium
ACTAGTCCAAGCGACCTTCCCCGAATATGTCGGCAAAATGAAGGTCGAATTTTTCCGTGGCCAAGTCAACGACGACGGTACCATCGAACCAGGCCACACCCGCGTCGTGCTCGACCTCACCGCCGAAGGCAAAGGCATTGTCGTTCTCGAGGGCGACGCTCCACACCACGAGACATCAGCTAAAGACATCGCCAAGCACCAAAAAATTGCCATGTACGAAGCTACCGGTACGGCCGTCAAAAGTATCGCCGTCAAAGAGGGCATTACTACTTGGGCCAAGGAACGCGCCGCACACAAGCCTGAATTACAGCAAGCAGCTCGCGCTGACGCCAAGAAAGCTAAAAACATTGATCGCGTAGCCAAGCTCGCTTACGATCTACACGAGGCCTTGGCCGACGACACCATCAACGCCAATCCTCCGGCCACCGCCCACTACACCGACGGCCGCGCACACATGGACGTCAGCCCGAAGAAGGTTGTCGGCTCCTACGCTCACTCCGCCGAAGATTTCAAGGACGCCATCGAACTCACCATCACCCACAATTCGGCAAAGCCTACTATGACGCTGGCGAACATGGATCTCGCCTTTACCACTAAGCCGGGTTTCGTTGACCTCGCTGCTTTTAGTACTTACGATTCCCAGGCTCTTGAGGCTATCTTAGCCAAGCGTCGAGCTAGGGCACCAGCTCCTGGCGAGCGAGGTCAGAAGTCAACAGATCCAGTCGTTATTAACTCTCAACTAGGAATATTAACTAAGTCTTTTAAGAAATACGGACCAATCGCTTGGGACTTACAGAGTCAAGACCTGCCACCTATTCAAGACATTCCTACCTCTTCTATCGAGATGGATATAGAGACCCAAATATCAAACGGGTTAGCGGATATTGCTTGGGATAAAGATTCAAGATTGGTTGTTCGTATAAAATCAGGCCAAGGAGTTAACGAAGAAATAGCTGGCGGTCAGAATTTAAATGAAGCTATCAAAAGAGGACTATCAGCAATCACTATTATGGGTGATCTGTCAGGAGACTACTCATTGTCAGATCTCAACCTTAGAAACTCTAAACTCAAATCATTAAATCTCGTGGGCGTTGACGTTGGCGACCTGTCGGGTTTGACAGTCGATAATCTTGATTGGACAAAGACTATGGGCTTTAAAGGTGGGAGTTTGGCTAACGTCCGGGCTCATCGGGCAAGCCTTTACTTTGGTATAAATTCAGCCGAACAGCCGGGACTGCGTCTAAAGAATGCTCTCGATTTCGATGGCAGCATCTTCTTCAGTGCTGGCATGAATGGCCGAGGCGTCGATGATCACTTTGAGGTCGATATTTTAAGATTGAATGCCGACATGGATCAACGGGTCGTCATACAGCCAGGCTCTTTCAGCGGTATGCGCTTCAATACCCTAGCTATCGATTCTGATATCTTATTAGAGGGGAATGCCCTAGAAAATGCTAACATCGGCACGTTAATTATTGACCCAGGCGAGACTGCACCGAGCGACATGATGGCCAGCCCAGTAGCCGCTACTGGGCACATTGATCGTGTAGTCATTATTAAGCGTCAAGAAGTATTGCTTAACAGACAGGGCACTGACGATTTAAATAAAGCTGTGCAGCACGGTGGAGACAAGTCAGTTATAGCTCTAACCATGGACGACGTAGAGCTAGGTATGTTCAAGGAAAACTCTAAGCTAACGGCTCCAATTTACGTAGTCGGTGATCAATTATGGCAGTCGTTAATTGAGAAATACGGCGAAGAACAACTTATTCCAGATGATGTCCTGGCGTCCAAAGCCTACTTAATAAACCGCGACTAGTCGCCAACTTGCTATTTTTGGCTAACTAGCGTATGGTTCGCGAATTCTAGTCTTATCTTAGCAAAAATATGTTCGGCAAAAAGTTCGGTGGCAGCAAGGGAGGATACAAGCCAGGTGGCAAACCAGGCTATAAACCAGGCGGTAAGCCCGGGTTTGCCCCACGTGGCGAGGACCGCGGCCCGGTCACTATGCACAGCGCTACTTGCTCCAAGTGCGGTAACCACTGCGAAGTTCCTTTCAAGCCAAACGGCAAGAAGCCCATCTTCTGCACCAACTGTTTTGTCCGCGACGATGGCGAACAGCGTGAGCCAGGTGCTTTCGGCAACTCTCGTCGTGAACCAGGCGCCTTCGGCAACGAGCGCCGCGAACGCGGCAGCTTCGGCGACCGCCCAAGCAACAGCCGCCGCGAAGACTACGGCAATAAGCCCAAGTACGAGAGCCGCCCACACGAGGACAACAGCGCTCAGCTCAAGCAGATCAACGCCAAGCTCGACCTCATCTTGAAAGCAATTTCCGGCGCTGCGATCGAGGACGACGAATTATAGGTCCAAGTTGTCCTATCGGACTGACTAAAAACAAAACCACCCCGACAAGATCGGGGGGTTGAGAACGGCGCCTTAGTGGGCGTCGTTTTTGTCACTTCTGGTCGGCGTCGATGACCTCGAGTTCGTGGTTGGGGATGATACCCAGTCGCCGGTTGAGGCGCTTGAGCAACTCCCAGCTACAAGCCAGTGGCAACGGTCCGCCGATGAACAGCAGGATCGTGTCGACCACGGTGTCCATGGCGTTGGCCGCGAACCACGGGCCGATGAACGGAACGACGTTGGCCGCGAGTGCCAAGGTCTGGACCACGCCGTTCTCGACGATCTGCTCGCCTGGCCAGGTCAGGACAACCAAGCAGAGCCAGAAGGAGTGACGAACGCGGATCTGCTCGTGGAGCCAGACCAGCGCGCGGGGGAGAAGGTGATGCTTGAGAGCCAGGTTCAGGTCGGTCTTGTTGGTGGCGTTATTGCCCATGGAAACCTCCCTAAAAAGCTCATTTTAAGCATTTTAGGCAGGCTTCCTGGACAACTCATTATAGCACAAAATCGACCTTTTGTCCACTGTGTTACAATACCCCCACTATGCTGCAAACCGACGCGCTCGCTATCCTCAAAACCGGCCGTAACGTCTTTTTGACCGGTCAGCCGGGCGCCGGTAAAAGCCACACCGTCAACCGTTATGTCGCCTATTTGCGCAGCTGCGGCGTCGAACCGGCCATTACGGCGTCGACCGGCATTGCGGCCACCCACATCGGCGGCCTCACTATCCACTCCTGGGCTGGCATTGGCATCAACAAGTCGCTCTCCCGCGAACAGCTAAACGGCATGCTCGGCCTCGATCGTTTGGTCAAACGGATCAATGCCACCTCAGTTCTCATCATCGACGAAATCTCCATGCTCAGCGGCAATACCCTCAACTTGGTCGACCAAGTCTGCCAAGCCCTCCGTAAATCCATGCAACCCTTCGGCGGCCTCCAGGTTGTCTTCGTCGGCGACTTTTTCCAGCTGCCGCCAGTTTCGCGCCAAGACGAGCCCTTGCCCCAATTCGCCTTCATGAGCGACGCTTGGCAGCACGCCGCGCCGACCGTCTGCTACCTAAGCGAACAGCATCGCCAAGAGGACGACGTCTTCTTAAACGTACTCTCGGCCTTGCGCCAAGGCACCATGGACGAGGATCACTTGCGTCACCTCCAAGCTCGCCAAGTCGCCCGCGACGAATCGCTCGACATCACGACGCTTTTCCCACACAACGCCGACGTCGACCGCATCAACAACACGCACCTCGCCAAACTGCTCACCAAAGAACACACCTACACCATGGCCGGCCACGGTGCGCCACCCCTCATCGAGCAACTCAAACGCGGCTGCCTGTCACCCGAAAAACTGGTGCTCAAAGTCGGCGCTCGCGTCATGTTCACCAAAAATCATTTCGACGAAGGCTTCGTTAACGGCACCACCGGCGTCGTTAAAGACTTTGCCCACGACACCAAATACCCCATTGTCGAACTTCGTTCCGGTCGCCGCATCGCTGTCACGCCCGACACCTGGAGCATCGACCCAGAAGGGAAGCCGCTGGCCAGCGTCATCCAGTTACCGTTACGTCTCGCCTGGGCCATGACCGTCCACAAGAGCCAAGGCATGTCGCTCGACGCCGCTTACGTCGACCTCGGTCAAGCTTTCGCTTACGGCCAGGGCTACGTTGCCTTGTCTCGCGTCCGTACTCTCGCTGGCCTGTACCTCGGCGGCCTCAACGCCCGTGCCCTCGAAGTCGACGAGAACGTCCTGGCTGCCGACGCCGGCTTCCTCGACTCCAGCAACGCCGCCGAAGCTGAGCTGCTCGAACTTAACGCGGCCGACTTGCTCGCTCAGCACGAAGCCTTCGTGGCCAACGCTGGCGGTACCACCGCGGCCTTCAAACTCTTCGGTGACAAAGCGCCGCGCATCAAAAAAGCCAAGAAGGTTAAGGAGCCCAAGTGGCAAAAAACCTTTGATCTCATCCTCGCCAAGAAAACCATCGACGAAATCTGCGCTACGCTCGACCGCAAGCCGAGCACCATCATGGACCACGTCGACGACCTACTCGCCCTCAAAAAAATCGTCGTCACCGACCTTGCCCACTTACTCCAACTCCCCGGTATCAACGAAATCCACCAAGCCTACCAAGCCGGCCTCAAACCAGAATTCCTCAAGCCTGCCTACGAACACTTCAACGGCTTTTACGGTTACGACCTGATTCGTTTAGCTCGAATCCTGTACGCACCTCAGGCCCAGTAGTCAGCGAAGACGAGTGGTGTGTCACTTTCGTCGACCGAGGTGAGCGCATTTATATGTCGACAATTCACCCAAGTAATAATTGTCGATCGTCTAAATGCCCGACCGAGTAAGAAAGTGACCACCCGAGTCTCGCGCTGACGGAAGCTTGCATTTTATTTAGTTTTGTGTTTTACTACAGCCATTTTTCGCGTTTCATAAGTAATCCATTATGGCAGAGAACGTCGTCGTCCGCTTTGAAAATGTGTCGTTTGGCTACGACAAAGATAATCTTCTGCTCGAAGAAGTAAATTTTGGTGTCCGTGAGAACAGCAAGATGACGGTCATGGGCCAAAACGGGGCAGGGAAGAGCACCATCTTTAAATTGCTAACCGGTGCCCTCACCCCCGACGAAGGCCAAATCCACTTTGCCAAAAATGCCAAGATCGCTATCGCCACGCAAGTCGTACCCCGCGAATGGTTGGGGGATAGCGTCCGCGAATTCTTTGGCCACGCCTTTGAAGAAGTCCAGTACGACCTCGACCAGAAAATCACCGACGTACTCGACATCGTCGACATCAAACTCCCGCTCGACAAACAGATCAAGGACTTCTCCGGCGGCCAGCAAGCGCGCTTACTCTTAGCTTACGCCCTCATTCAAAACCCCGACATCTTGTTGCTCGACGAGCCGACCAACAACCTCGACACCCAAGGCATCGAGCACCTCACCGGCTTCCTGATGATGTATGACAAAACCGTGTTGGTCATTTCCCACGACGCCGACTTCTTGAACGCGTTCACTGAAGGCGTCTTGCACCTCGACGTTTACAGCCGCAAGGTGGACCGTTACGAAGGCAACTACTTCGACGTGGTCGAAGAAATTTCGGCCCGCGTCGAACGCGACCGCATGAAGAACGCTCGTCTCTTGAAAGAAATTCAGGACCGCAAAGACAAGATCAACTTCTTCGCGCAAAAAGGCGGTAAGATGCGCAAACTCGCCAGCAAGTTACGCGACCAAGTCTCCGACGCCGAAGAAAACATGGTCGACGTCAAGCGCGACGATCGCACTATCCGCGACTTCACCATTCCGACCCAAGACTTCGGTGAGGTGATGGTAGAAATAAATAGCGTCAAAATTATCAAGAACCACGAAGCTGAACGCAAGGAAGTCAAAATCAGTTTGCGCAAGCGTCATCGCTTACTCATCTCCGGCCCCAACGGTATCGGTAAATCGACGCTACTCCGCCTGCTCGCTGAGAACACGGACGAAGGCGTCAAGATCACCAAAGGCGTTAACGTCGGCTATTACCGCCAGGATTTCTCAGGCTTAGATTTCAATCAAACTGCCTACGCCTCACTCGCTAGCATGATGGAAAATGAAGGCGACGTCCAAGACGTGCAGAATAATCCCGCCGCCAACGAAAAGCTCCGCGCCGTGGCCTCGCAATTTCTCTTGTCCGGCGACGTACTCGGCAACAAAGTCGGCAGTCTCTCCGAAGGTCAAAAAGGTTTACTCTGCTTCGCCCGTTTCGTTCTGCAGAAACCCGGCCTCTTAATCCTCGACGAGCCCACCAACCACATCAACTTTCGCCACCTTCCCGTCATCGCCCAAGCTCTGGACCAATTCGACGGCGCCATGATCATGGTCAGCCACGTCCCAGACTTCGTCTCACAAATCAAATTCAATCAATTCCTCGACCTCGGTACTCTCAAATAAAATCGGTAAAAAAATACCTCCCGGACACGCACAAGCGTCCGGGAGGTATTTTGTATTTACTTTAGCAGTACTGGAATATCAGTCAGTGTAATCGACGTCCCAATATCGGATTCAGTCACAAACGATCCATTCACATCGCTCGGCACCACCGACTGCATCGACCCCACTCCGCTCGGCACCGTATACGTCCCACTACCCCAAGCCACATACTTAGTTGCCCCAGCCACTGTCACAACCTTGTAAACATTCTGGTTACTCGACGTGGACACGCGAGTCACGCTGGCGAAGGGGATCAGCTCATCGGTCAATAGTTTGAAGCTGTAATAAGATTTTTTCTTGACGTCTTTGTCGGTCAAAACTCCGAAGCCGCCCCAAATGTTGGTCGCATCCGTCGGCGAACCAATGTAGGTGTGCCACATGGCCAAGGCGTCACCACTGCCATAAGCTTGAATCAAACGACGGAAGATGTCAGCTGCTTGGCTATCTTCGCTATTCGGATAGTTGCTGTAAGTTGTCTGACTAACTTCTGACGTCGATCCAGTTTCCGTTAACCAGACTGGCTTACTGCTCAAACCATTGGCGTTGATAAAGGTCTGTAAGTTAGCTCGTTTGGTTGCGTACTTCGACCAGTCACCATAAAAGTGATAGTTGATGATATCAAAGGCCTTAACGCCACCACCCTTAATCACACCAGCCAGCCAGGTGTTGATCTGGTAATCGTCGAGTCCGCTCATGCCTGGCAAGACAATCACCGCGTCGCTGTCCTTACTCCGAATATAGTCCGCGACTTGGGCGAAGAATTTTCCTTGTTCCTCTGGCGTGAATCCGCCAGTTGGCGCGACAGCCGGTATGCGCATGGCCGCATTTGTATTCTTCGGCAGCGTTACTCCAGGGTCAGCTGCTCGCCAGTGATCCATCTCGTTACCAATTTCCCAGTACTTAACCGACGCCCCGTAGCGCGCAATTACTTGGTCGAGATAGGCTTTAGCTTCTGGCCCCAAAGTCTTCTGAAACGTCGTATCCCAGGGCGCGGTAGGTGAGGCGTATTGCATGGCGAACAATTCGACGATTGGCGTTTGGCTGCTAACTGGAATTACCTTGTCCTGGTTAGCAAAAGACCAGCTACCTTGTTTGGGTTCAACTGTCGACCAATATAAATCAGCTAAAGGAAACTGACGGTAAGTATCAACACCCAAGTTAGCAAAGTCGGCCAAGATCGCGCTTGGTTGCAAATAACTTGTGGTTAAGTCTGTCGCGCCGGTTAGGCCACCAGTTTTCGGCCGGTGATCGTTCATGAAAAAACGAATGAAGTTAAAACCAATCTGCAGGGGATTACTGCTACGAGTGCTCGGGGTCGGGGCAGTCGATGTCCCGCTTGAAGCAGCAGGCGTAGTGGTGGTCGACGTTGTCTCGGCTGGCAAGTTCAAACTATCACGATTCATGCCCGGTCCAACATCAGTTTTTCCGTTATTGCTCATCAGCGCAAAGCCTAGAACAATTGCGGCCACGCAAATGCTGAGCACCGCCACGACACCACCGACGACCATCTTTTGTTTATTTTCCATAGCTAAATTTATTAAGCGAGTTTGTTTATAGTATACGTCACTTGGCCGTTCGGTGTCATGAACTCAATTTTATCACCTACTCGATGCCCAATCAGCGCCTGACCAAGCGGCGACAAATGTGAAATCCGCCCCTTACCCGGGCTACTCTCTTGCGAGCCGAGAATTTCTAGGGTCAGGTCTTTACTATTTACCTCAATCGTCACCGTTGAGCCGATATGCACTTTATCTGAATCATCATCTTGGTCAATCGGTACCGCAAAACGTAGCTGCTCATCTAAATAAGTAAT
>CAITFQ010000024.1 GCA_903891735.1 Candidatus Uhrbacteria bacterium
ATGCCGTTTGGCTTCTCGATCTCGTGGTTGAGTTTCTTCAGCATCGGCGCCCGGAAGCCCAGCTCCTCAAACGCCAGCGAAATCGAATCAGGGTTCAGCAAACGCATGACGACGCTTTCGCCATAAGCGGTCGGAATCGTGCTCGTACGTACATCAATCTCCTTGTTCTTCTGGAAAATCGTAAACCGTCCGTCCTGTGCCTGATCACTAATGTTTAACTTCAAGCTGGCAATCAACTTGATACGGTTAATAATCTTCTGCCATTTAGCCGGCTCCAGTTTCGTAATCTCCTGCAGCATACCGTCGACGCGGAAACGCACCACAATGCCGCTCTCTTCCGCCTCAATGTGAATGTCGGACGACCCCAGTTGAACGGAGGCTGCGATAATCACCGCCATCACGTCCGTCACGTTGGCCTTATTCAAAATCTCCGCAATCGCCTTAGTATCCTTCATCTGATCCTGATACTTGGCCAAGTCCGCCTCCGTAATCTGCACGCCTTTAACCGCCTGCGTAATCTTCGGCAGCATGCTGTATAGTCGCAGGCCCTGCTTAAAACTCTCATCCGAAATTGCGTACACCACCGCATTCGTCTTAAACCGTTCACCTAAACCATAAGCAAGGTCGACAATTTGCTGCGCCTTTGGATCCACCGCACCCAACCGTAATTCTGACCCCGTCGACAAGAAACAAATCGCTTTCATGGTCGACGCCTGCTCCTCACTCAACAACACGATCGCTTCCGGGGAAATAGGGAAGCCCTTCAAATTAATATACGGCACCCCAATACTCGCCGCTAGCCTGGCCGTCTCATCCTCTTTTTCTCGGAGCTTAATCTCTCCCATCTTGTCCTGCAGCGCTCCCTGCACCTCATTATCAGCCGCAATCTTCTTTTCCTCTGGCACTTCGACAACCGGTTCAGCCACCACCTTAACCTCGTTTACTGCGGACGGCGCAACTACAACACTCGCCACGCCAGCAGCCGCATCTTTTCTCCTTTGCAGAAGCTCCGCAATTGACGGCAAATTCCCAGGCATGCCCTTAAACAAATTGACTTAAACCCGCTTCAAACGTCGCTTAATGTGTTGCGCTACATGTTCGCTCCGCGGATGAATTTTGATCTTCTCGTAGCGTTCCAGGAACTCGCTCCAGGCCGCGTAGTTAAAGCTCACCATGAAGCCGTCAAACAGCACAAAGAACAGAACCAGCACCATGGCCGACGCAAGCAGCGTCAACGCCGCCGTAATCACTGTACTCAAGCCAATCGTCGAGATCGACAAGAAGAACAGTGCCAACAAATAGGTAACAGCCAATAGCCCAAGGCCAAAACAGAAATTAACCAGCATCAACAACAGGGAAAACTCCAGCACGGATAACCAGTGCTTATGCAAGAACGTGGCCGCTTTCTGCCCTGCATGATGCAAGTCGTCATTTTCGCGCACCACATGCAGCAGTGTCAGCATGGATAACGCATTGATCACAAACGCACTCGGAATAATTATCAAGTAAACACCCAGGCTAGCATAGAGGTGGACGACACTCGGAATATCACTCAATAAGGCGCGCAAAGCCAGCACTCCAGCCAACAACAGAATCGCCAAACTCAAACGGCTCAGGGCATTAACTGCAAACAAACGGCTCAAATGCGCCCCGCGAATGGACTTTAACGTCGCCCAAAAGCCTGGCTGTTGCTTATTCTTAGCCGTGCGGTGAATGTGCAACAGCACCAAGTGCTGAGCCGTTAAAATGATGATACTGAGTAAGACAAAACACACGCAGGCCGCGACAATCGCCAGCGCCGTTTGCTTATCGCTCGTTCCAAAAAAATGACTAAAGAAGGTCTGCTTCCAAGTCAGGCTAGCCCAACTAGTACGCAACGTCGACCAAGAAATTGCGTGGCTGCCCAGCATCGGCGACAGGCGTAGCACATCATTAGTTATCGCGCCGGTCTGAATAATTCCCGCCAAAAACGCAAACACCCACAACATTTTATGTTGCCAGGCAGACCGCAGAGCGCGCCACAGTAACGGTCGATATACAGAGGAGTACGGCTTCATACGCAAGATTATTCACAGTATATCACAAAATAAAAATCATCCCGAGTTGGCTCGAGATGATTTTTGCTTTATGCGTTCACTGCTTGCACCGTCACCTTCGGTCGCTTGATGGAAGGACCGAGCAAACTCTCAAAAGCCTCCTTCTCAATTGTCTCCTTGGTCAGCAACTCGCCGACAATTTTATCTAGCTGTACTCGATGCTTGCGCACAATCTCTCGTGCCTTCTGTAATGCGTCGGCCAACACGCGGTTCATCTCACTATCAATCTGTTCGGCAATCTTCTCGGAGTAATCACGTGCCTCGCCGCGGCCAAAGTAAGCATGATCATCATCGTTGCCATAAGTCCTAGGTCCTAACAGCTCACTCATGCCGAATTGGGTTACTAGCTCACGTGCCATAGCCGTTGCTTTCTGCAAGTCATTGCTAGCGCCGGTCGTGAAGTCGCCGAAAATTTCCTGCTCCGCCACGTAACCACCCAAAGTCATGGCCAAATCATCGTAGAACTCATTGCGCGAATGCATCTTGCGGTCTTCATCTGGAATACTCATCGTATAACCAGCGGCGCGACCACGGGCAATTATCGACACCTTATGCACATCATCGCAGTAGGGGAGTAAGTGGCCGACGACCGCATGACCCGCCTCGTGATAGGCCGTCACCAACCGTTCTTCCTCACCCAAAATGTGACTCTTGCGCTCCGGACCCAACATCACCTTCTCAATCGCCTCGAGCAACTCTGTTTGCGATGTCTCTTTCTTATCCGCTCGCGCCGCCAAAATCGCCGCCTCGTTCATGATGTTCATGAGATCTGCCCCAGCCATGCCTGGCGTCCGCTCGGCAATCCGCTTAAGGTCGACGTCCGCTGCCAACGGCTTGCTGGCCGCATGAATCTTCAAAATTGCTTCGCGCTCCTTCAAATCAGGCCTATCGAGCGTCACGCGACGATCAAAACGCCCCGGACGCAACAGCGCGCTATCGAGCACATCCGGTCGGTTGGTCGCTGCCATCACAATCACGCCCAAGTTCGGTTCAAAGCCGTCCATCTCGACCAAAATCTGGTTCAGCGTCTGCTCACGTTCGTCGTGGCCGCCACCAGTTCCACTCCCGCGCTGGCGCCCGACCGCATCAATTTCATCAATAAACACAATACATGGCGCCGCTTTCTTGGCCCGGGCAAATAAATCGCGCACGCGGCTGGCACCCACACCCACAAACATCTCCACGAACTCGGAGCCCGAAATATGGAAGAACGGCACGTTGGCCTCGCCGCTAACTGCCCGCGCCATCAACGTCTTACCCGTCCCAGGCGGGCCCATCAACAACACGCCCTTAGGAATCTTCGCCCCCAAATCCGCAAACTTCTTTGGCGTCTTCAAAAATTCCACAATTTCACCCAACTCTTGTTTCGCTTCAGTTGCGCCCGCCACCTCAGCAAACGTCACTCGGTTCTTCTTGTTAGTCGACTCTTTCGCATTCGCTTGTCCGAACGTCATCGCCTTATTGTTCGCGCCTTGCATCTGCCGCAAAAAGAAGTACAGCACCGCCCCAAAAATCAGCACGAACAACAACGTGGGCAACAGGTTACTAACTAAGCTCGACAAGGCACTCGGCTCCTTGACCGTAATATTGACGGCCTTCAACTGCTCCGCCGTCACGCCGTAACCAGTCAAAATCTCGTTCAGCGACTGAGCACTTTCCTTATTCGCCAAAAACTCCTCGTCTTTCTGGTTCTTAATATCCAAACTATTGCCCTCAACATCAATGCTCTTAACTTCACCAGCCTCCACCTTACTCACCAAATCACTAATCCCAATGTCAGTCGGCTTAGCCTTACTCCCTCCCAAATCATAGGTAGAAAACACCACCCCCAAGGCCAATACCACGAGCAGCGCCACGATTATGTTCTTTGACAACGGTTTCATAGGCAAAATTATCGATAATCGAAGCTTCCGCATCCTCTAATCTAGCTCACGGATTTTGCCTGAAAACTAGGGGAAAGTCAAAAGCCCACATCTTCATAATCAACCCCCAGGGTTGGTTGACACCGGGTGTAACGTTTGGCTCGTTTTTTCGTCTATATCAGTAGCTATGACCAAACAATCAAAGCGCCTAACAAAATTTTGCGTAATTTGTGGTAAAGCCATAAAAGTTTTTATCTATCCCGATAAAACAATGCGCGGCGGGCACTACTTCGGAAAAATGCCAATCTATTCCGAAGCTGAAATAGCCCGAGCCAGCAAGAGCAGCATAAATACCATCACTTTCATCGGCCGTAAGATTAACGTTCTCGCGAATGATCCAAAAGCCCATGGCTACGAGTAATACTGGGAATGTCCTAAATGCTATTGGCGAAAATAAGCGTGTTATACTATGCCCATGTCTACCGTCATCGAATTCGACAACGAAAAAGCCACTCAAGCCCTTAATTTCTTTGCCCAAAAAGAAGGTGGCTCGATCTCCAAACTCAAAGCCGTCAAGCTCATTTGGCTGGCGGATCGTTATCATTTACGTCATTACGGTCGGCCAATTACGAACGACACTTATTGCGCCATGAAATACGGGCCAGTCGGTTCTTCAGTCAAAGACTTCGCCGAATGCTCTGACTTTTTATCCGCCGAAGAACGACTGTACCTTAAAAAGTTTCTGACCTGCGACCGCGCTAACAACCTCGTCATCTCTAAGAAGCAGGTCGACACCGACGTCCTCTCCAGCACTGACCTCGAATCTTTGAACATCGTTTACCAAACCTTTGGCCAACTTTCACCAGCCAAACTCGTCAAATACTCCCACGACTATCCCGAGTGGTCAAAATTCAAGACTCAACTCGAATCCGGTGGCTCCACTAGGGAAGTCATGAGCTACACCGACTTTTTCGCCAACCCAACTGATCAAAGCGACTCCTTCTTTAAAGAATCACCAGCTAAACTCAAAGCCACCAAAGAAGCTTTCTTGGACAATTTTTCTCTCGCCAACTTCTGGCTATCCGACTAGCCGCCTATGCAGGCCGGCGCCGTTTTTTACTTTGTCGAAGAGACTTTTAAAGTCAGTCGACCGCACTATTTTGTAGTTCTCAACACGCCGTCAGCTAAAACTGGCAACCTCGTTTTAGTCTGTGCCATCACTCTCGATTTAAAGGTCGCCGATCGCTGCACTAAACTCGGCTTCGCTCGAGAAACTTTCGTCGACGTCACTCCCGCCGATTATTCTCCCCTCAAGCACGTCTCACTCTTCGACTGCAACAGCCCCATTGTTAAGCCCCTCGAGGTCTTCACTCAGAAAATCACCACCAAAAAACTCAAATCCTGTCCCACCATTTCACCCTCCCTCCTTGCTCGCCTAAAATTCGGCGTCCTAGCCAGTCCCATGGTTTCGCCGAAGATCAAAAAGTTACTTAATTAAGCGTTGATGATAGACTACCCCCGTATGCCAACCATCGAACTCCATCGTCACTCCATCAAACAAACTGCTGGCGACGCCAACTTGAGCCAAGAGGGGATCGCGCTGGCTGAAGCCGTCGGCGCCACAGCCCTCCGCGGCCGTAACTTCACCCATCTCTTGGTCAGCTCCTTACAACGCACTTCCGACACCATGGCCGCTTTTGCTCGTGGTGCCGGCGACTTTACCGTCACCGCCACCGGTCGCTTTCTCGAAAACCCCGACGTCTTCGGCACCGAGAACGCCAAACAGCTCTGGCACACTGTCTGTTACCAAGCCGAGCTAAAACACGAGGACATGATGACCGCCATTCTCACGGAGGACAAAGCCGAGGCCGAACGCATCGCCACAGAAGCCACCGCTCAATTCCGCACCTGGCTAGATTCTCTGCCCACCGATGCCCAAGTCTTGGTCGTCCACCACAGCCCCTCCCTCGAACTTCTTGCCTACACCCTCTTCGGCATCACTCTCCCCCAACTCCAACCCTGCGACGGCTTCCGCATTCACATCGACGGCGACCAACTCACCCTCACCTCAATCGCTGACGACGCCACCCTCGACGCCTCAGCTGTAGCGGGGGAGTAATCGATAATTCCTAATAAATTATTCTATGTCCGACACGGAACAGCTCTTTAGCCGAGAATGGCAGAACAAAAATATCGAACGCGGGGTGGAAACAATGAAAAAAATCACCGCCGAGGTTGGTCTACAGGCAACAACATTAGCTGAACTCGCTCTCACTCCAGAAGAAATGAAGAAACTTTTGTATATTCAAAAAATCACCGAACCTAATGTTCACTGTTACAGCGCCGATCGCCAAGACGGCACCAAGGCTCGCGTCCTCATCCGTCCCACCGGCCAAGGCGACTTTGCCGCCGAAGTATTTTCGCCAGCTTTCTATGGAGGACACGGCAGTAACCACGATTTCAATGAAGGAGATCTCAAGGGCACCCTAACCACCGCCCTCAACAGCTCAGTCTATCCAAATTAACTCGTTAAAGAACACCGAGCTATCACAGCTCAGTGCTTTTTATTTTGCAGCCAAAGCTTGATCAGTTAGTTCCGTTTGCGCAAATCTATCATGTTCCTTCAGCCAGTAGTGGCGAGTAATCGCTTGTTTAATCATCATGAAATAAAACTGCTCTTTCGGATCGGTTGGTTCAGCCACACTTCTGATCTTGCCAGTTTTTTCATCAATCACTAAGCCCACCGCTGATTTTTCCAGTTTGGCATTGGATTCAATATACTCAATAATATTCGCACGAGCATTGGCTGATACTCCACGTACCCGTCTGTTATCAGCCGAGGCCGACAGGAGACGGATCCGCTGTTCAATTTCCTCCGGTGAAAAATCCATAATCTCCATTATTTGCTCAGGAATCGTGCCGGTATAGCCAGTATCATAAAACAGGGGATCGGCTTCCTTAGTAATTCCTTCTTGTGCTAAAAATTCTTGCTTTACTTCTGTCTTTAAGTTATCTCGGAAATACCGCGGGTAGACCATGTATTTTGGATTGATTGCTAAAATATCTGCACCATCTGTGCCTCGTTCGCTAATGTTTTTACTCGCTATTCTTCTTCTGGCTACATCTTGTGCTCGGCGACCTAACCAGGCATAAACACCGTCTCGTCCCAAGTAGACTTCTAGTGGACGGCGGCCATTTTTACGCAAATCATCAAATTCCTCGTACAATTTATCATATAACGGTATGTCAATCTCTAGAACTTTTTCGTATCTCCTAAAACCTTCCTCTATTAACTCACGGATATCATTAAGCTGGGCTGCCTCAAATTCTCCTACCAGCCAGCCCTTTTGTACCATGTAGCGAGCCACAAAAGCCTGCACATTTTTCTTCAGTGGTACCAACTCAGGACTCTCATCGTTACTATATTTGAACGTCACAAATTCCGCCTCAATCATTTTTGCGACCTTTGCCAGCCATGGGAGCAGTTGGTTTGTTTCAATGCCCAATTGTTCTAACCTCCCAGGGTACGCCTGATTATCTAGGAATTCAACTAAAGCCGAGGACATCTTGGCC
>CAITFQ010000025.1 GCA_903891735.1 Candidatus Uhrbacteria bacterium
AACGATTTTCGGCACGCGCAAACCATGCTCACTTAAATAACTCGTCACCACCTGCATATCACCGGCCGTGGCATCGGGAATGACGCTATGAATCTTCTGCAGCACGAAAACTCCCTGGCTGGTCGTCGCCTTATACGTCGCGTTGATCAACCCACTCCCCACTGGCTCCACACTCTCCACAAGACCTAACTCCCACCTCCCCAAAATAGCTTGCGGCGCCATATTTTATATTACTTTTCTCTTTCCTTTTTAGCACGACTAGCCAGCCAGCGCAACAAACAAAAAACACCTCCTGGAGCCATGCAAGGCTCCAGGAGATGTTTTTGTATAAATCCTAGAGCAAAGCTGCCTTACAAGCCTTACCTACGGCGAACTTAAGGACAGTCTTAGCTGGGATCTGAATAGTTGCCCCAGTGGCTGGGTTGCGGCCCTGACGAGCGGCACGAGCCTTCTTGGCCAACTTACCGATACCTGGCAAAACAACTTCACCAGCGCGCTTTACTTCGCTGTAGAGCAAACCAATCATGGATTCCCACATGTCGCCAGTCTGTTTCTTGCTGACGCCCCACTTCTCGGACAATTCTGCTACGAGCTGGGACTTGGTCAAACGCTTAGCTGCCATAAGAAAATATTATTTTTCCTGAATTACGGGGTAAATCTTAACATATTCAGGCGATTGGGGAAATAGTTATGCACAGCCACTGCCTAGCAAGAGCACCGCCTGACAACGTCGCCGCCTAACAGTCAAACAAAAAAGGGCTAATCAAAGCCCTTTAATGTCGATATGAATTTATTTAGTAGTTGTTGGTGGCTCAGTCAACGTCACCGTAATCTCTCGCTCATCACCGTCATGATTGACCTTCAGCTTGATTTCATCACCTGCCGCTTTGTCCTGCAACAAGGTATTGAGCGGCTTATCGACCGTCACATCAACGCCATCAACGCTCAAAATAATATCGTTTTCTTCGAGCCCCGCCTTGTCTGCTGGCGAGCCTGGCACAACCGCCAACTCACCGTTACTCCCACGCAGCAATAATGCGCCATGAGTTACTTTTAGACTATTGGCATCAATCAGCTGCTGATCGATCGTGACAAAGCGCACACCTAGGAATGGGCGAACAATATGACCGTACTTCTTCATGTCGTCGATCGACTTACTAACTTCGTTGGCTGGCAAAGCGAAGTTGATATTCTGGCCATTGCTAGCGGCGACGTTAACACCGACGACGAAACCCTGCAGGTCGAGCAACGGACCACCCGAATTACCAGCATTAATCGCCGCGTCGGTTTGAATGACGTCCTGAAGAAGTTCCGATTCTCCCTGGCCACTCGAAGCAGTGACCGAACGCGACAGGCCCGACACCACACCGACCGAAACGGTATTACGGAATTGACCGAGCGCATTACCAATTGCAATCACACTCTGGCCTTGCTGCAACTTGTCAGAATCGCCGAACTGGAGGTAAGGCAAATCCTTGCCGCTGTTGTCGATTTTCAAGAGAGCGATGTCATAAACGTCACCCAGCGCCACCACTTTAGCGTCAAACTTACTACCGTCGTTCAAGAACACGGTATAGGACGCCTCCTTATCCGCCACCACATGCTGGTTGGTAACCAAGTAGCCGTCGGCGGAAATGAGGAAACCGGAACCGCTACTCACCTCCTGCGACTTAGTTCCGTTCTGTCTGTATTGCGGTACCACGAACCCAAAGCCAATACTCTGGTTGTACTGCTCCATGTTTGGCACATCCTTGGTCGCGACGATCGAGACGACCGCCGGATTCACTTTAGCTACTGCATCGACGACGCTCGAGCCATCGGTGCCACCGCTAACCGACTTGCCGTCAGCCACCACTTGGCTACCTGTCGTCCCGCCGGCCAACCAACTCGTCAGCTTACCATTCTTATGAGCAATGGTTAAACCGACGCCGGCCAAAATAAACACTAAACACATGGCCGCCACCGCGCCCATAAACCCAAACGCGAAAGCCTCTTTTGACCTCTGGACTTGTTGTTCATCCTGCATACAAAAGAAATTTAATTACTCCGAAAATTGTAGCACGCAAAAAATTACTCCGCATCTCCTACCTTCACTACCACTTCATTATTTCCATAACGAGCTCGAATCTTGGCTAAATTTACGCGCACGATATCCGCCAACGACACATGCAATTCCGTCGCCAATTGCGCCATATACCACAACACATCACCTAGCTCTTCAGCAATCAACTTGCGGTGCTCGGCATCAATCTCGCCCTCATGTTCACGCCACATTTTCTTGACGACGTTGGCTACCTCGCCTGCCTCACCCGCTAGGCCGAGCGTTGGATAAATGGGATTACTCCCCACGTTCGGATAAATCGCCGTCTGCCTGCTTTCCCTTTGATAACCCTCCCAATCAACCTCGACGCCTTCACTCACCAAAGTAAACCTGGGCGTAATCTCACCCTCAATCACCAACTGCTCAGTAAACATGGCTGACGGCCTGGCCTTAACCTCCCCCTCCCCGTACAAAGCTCGATACACCACCAACTCCTCCGCACTCTCACTATGCGCAGCCAACGCTAACACGCGGTAATTATTACCTTTGTAATGTTTATAAATAGCACCAACGATTACATCGGACATAAAACTTTTGTGAGTCACTCAGCCTTGTAGGTCATTGGAGCCAGCAGCTGTCGGGTAGTTCTCTGACGACGCCAGCCGTCGGCCCTGTAACAGCGCCCGAGCCTCGAGCCCCCGCCGAGCTCCAGCGAGGCGAAACGAGCGGCGAATAGTCGAGAGCGAAGGCGAGGTATTTTTGTACGCTGCCAAGCGGCAGACTATTCGGCAAGCGAGTTGCTAGGAAGAGGACTGCCCGGCAGATGCACGAATATCGACTTACGCAAGATTGCTTCGCTAACGCTCGCAATGACGAAAATTTAAACTAAATATTTACCGTCGGCGAACACCACCTCACCATCAATCGTCACTTGCGTCACATCCACAAACACGTCGACGTGATAGCGACTCGAGCGCTTCGGGAAACCAGGCTTAGCGTAAATAGTGTGCTTTTGACCGAGCGACAAGTGAATGCCGCACATCCGTTCGTAGCTACCGATATCGATAACTCGCTGCGTCTTCGTCATGGCCCGATTCATACCAAAACCAAGTTCGCGCACCCAGAGTAATTCGTCAGCCCGGATTTGATCCAAAATAGCCACAAATTCAGGCGGCGCATCAGGTGCGTCAACAATAATGCCTTCTTTAATAACGACGGTCACAGGTTGCTCTGGTACGATGACACGAAATTTATTATCACCAAAAGCAAACAACTTAACCGTCCCGTTAACGCCACTCATGTTCGTTGGCTCAGTAAACACTTCGCCGATCGGAAACTGGCCACCCGTATTCTTCATGCCCGTGTAATCGCCAATGTTGAGCTTGGCATCCTCCATCGGTGTTTCGTAGACGAGCTCAGCACCTTCACACGAGACAACAATTCTCGAAGCGCTATCGATTTTTCGTTTAAGCGCCGGGCCAACACTCCGATAATATTCTTTATCATACTCCAGCGCCGCGATATACGTCGGCCATTCGTGTTCTGGAATGCGGCCAAGGTGCGGATGCTCAATCACTTTCAAACTCCGATTAAACAACTCTAATCTAAAACGGAACTCGTTCAACCGAAAACTCGACGACTGCACCATGACCACCAAATCTTTCGGCGCCAAGGTATCAATCGCGGTCCGAATCTCATCCGGCGTCGTCTTATTAAAATCGATCAAAATCGCCTCAGGCAAAGCCAGTTTATAAGCCTCAGTCAGCTGCGTCGTCAGCCCACAATCCTCATCAAACACAATCATCGCCTGCTCTGGCGGCGCAAATTCCATAGCATCACGAATGACGCCGGCCACAATTTCGTTAATCGATAATCCCATAGTGCAGGCAGCCTACACTATTACTCGACTTTCTTAAAGTCCAAGGCCAGGGAGTTAATGCAGTAACGCAGCCCCGTCGGCACTGGCCCATCGGCAAACACATGGCCCAAATGCGCCCCGCAAGTGCCGCAAGTCACCTCCGTTCGCTCGACGCCGAGACTCATATCGATACTCTTTTTTACGTTCCCCTGAGCCACCACATCCGCAAAACTAGGCCAACCAGTACCTGAATCGAACTTAGTATCACTCGCAAACAAAGGCGTGCCACAATTCACACAGACATAAACCCCATCTTCGTGGAAGTCGTAATACTTACCACTAAACGGTGGCTCCGTGCCTTTCAAGAAGCAGATATTCTTTTGTTCTGGCGTCAATCCTGGGTTCAGCACATTACTCAATATTAACTGGAATCTCAAGCGACTTATCTTTCGCCGGATCGCCGGACGGATTGTCGTTGCTCAAAATCAACGTACCGCACGAAGTCGTCGGTGCTGTGTCGTAAGTCAACGTCGCGGTAAATGGCACGAAGTCCGTCGTCATCCAATCCCCCGTGGCCTGTCCTTGACCAGTCGCCAGCACATTGCCATCAGCATCAACTAACTTAATTGGAAAAACCGCTTCCGAAAACCAGTTGCCGCGCGCTACCCCGTGAATGCTGACCGGGCTAGTAAGCACCTGGTTATCGCTTGGTGCAGCCACCAAAATCAGATCATCCTGTTGGCCGACGCCGGTCGTAAAACCATTAAGCGTTGTGCACGCCTCAATTACCGGTGTGGTCGTTGTGTCCGAACCAACACCTCCAATATCATCACCATAATTGCCCATCATGCCATGATGCCAATCATTATTATAAGTATTTGTCTGGCTAACATGCCAACTCGCTACGCTCATAAATGAGAGCATAACAATCAGCAGCACAATCCACACCAGGTTTAGCAAGAACAAAACCAAGCCGATAATATCCCAAACCTTTTGCACGCGCTTAAAATCCTCAACACTTAACCACTGCTTTTCGCGCCACGCCCATTCCTTACCTTTCACGCCCAGAACAAAAATCATGACAATGTTCACAAACGGTACAAAACACAAGAGCGACAACCAAACGTTATTAGCAATACCCCAAATCCAGTTCAGCATGAATGCGCCCCAGCTCCAACCCTTAATTTCGGCTGGTACGGTCGAGGCCTCGCCCTTGCCAGAACGCTTATCATAAACGCCTTCCAGCGGCTCCTGTTTACATAACAAGTAAATTCCCAACGGCAAACCAACCAAAAAACCCAAGCAACATACCATGCCACCCAAGCCCATCACGATCCGCATCAAGCCAAACACGGCAACCGCACTATCAGAACCGTAACCACTGCCCGACTGCGCTGCTACAAAACTCAGCATGGCATAGGCTGCCAGAATTACCACCAACATAATTGGCGGCAAGAAAATACACAATACTCCCCACAACTTATGATTTTTCATAGCCAAATATTACTTGCGCCCAGTATAACACAGCCCTTCTTTCTCCGCTTTCGTCAGCCGCTTAATCTCATTCTCGCGTAAATGCGCCGCACTCTCTGAATCCTGCTCTTCGACAAACACCAACTCTAACGGCCCTCGTCCGCGTGTGTACTTAGCACCCTTACCCATCCGATGCTTCTCTAATCTAGCTTGCACATCAGTCGCGATGCCCGTGTAGAGCGTCCCATCTCCGCATTTTAAAATGTACACAAACCAATCGGACATAAAGCTTTTAGTGAGGCACTCAGTCTTGTAGTAGGTCGTAGGAGTGGAGACTGGCAGGGTAGTCCTCTGACAACGCCAGCCGTCGGCCCTGCGTCGAACCCGCGAGTACGACGAGCTCAGTGGGTTCGTGCGGTTGACGATGGCGCAGCTAGGAAGAGGACTGCCCTGGCAGTCTCGAAACGACTTACTAACGTCAATCAAATCATAAACTTCTTTAATTCATTCCTCAGGCGTTTAGCATTCGGCAGCGTCTCTTGCATCCGTCGCCAAAAAGCCGGTGAATGGTTATGTTCAGCAATATGACACAATTCATGCACGATGAGATAATCCTGCAACTCGACCGACAAAAAAACTATTCTGTAATTGAACGATAAGTTGCCGGCACGATTACAACTCCCCCACCTGCTCCGTTGATTACGAATGCTCAATTTGCCAATCGGTAACCCATAATGCTCGTTGAAATGTTCAAGCCTCATCTTGACCAGCGCCAACGCCGCCTTCTTATTCTTCTTATACTCATCAACCCCACCCGTCCCAACACTCATCCTCGGCAATACTAAAATCGATTTTCGAACTCCATCAATCCACCCCAACTTACTCTTCACCAGCTCCCCAATCATGCGCAAACTCAGCCTCAGTGGCGCCGTCACCAACACCGCCCCGTCACCATCAACCCGAATTCTGAGGCCTTTAGCTCGCCTAAATCGCTTTATTTTATAGGGTATATCGACTTCAGCCATAAATAAGTTAAGCTCAGTATAGTCTTCATCCACAGCCCAGTCTAGCAAAACCCTTGTCTTTACTAGCTCATCTCGTGCTACAATGAACTTAGTTTTAAACTTAAATGACTAAATATGGGATTCATGGAAGGAATGAAGGCAATGTTCGGTAAAGAGACACCCAAGCCAACCGAGTGGAAGGGTGGCAATGATCCTAAGAAATTCGAGGAATCATTCGGCCTCGGAGATAAGCCAGAATCAAAAAGCGTGATAGGAAACCAGCTATCTGCCGACGAAATGGCCGACAACGCTAAGCGTGATGCAGCCGATGCTCGCCAAGAACAAGCAATTGAATCCGCTATGAAGAGCGGCGACACAGCCCGCGCCGAAAAACTTAAAGCTGAATTAGCAGCTCAAGACAACGAGCCAATGGCCATGGGTGAAGATGAATCGGACGACGTTGAAACCGCCGCCGAAGATCAAGCCGCCGCTTAAAACTGTTCCGAGAACAAAGCTGCAAAAGCTTCACGGAATCGCCACCACAGAGACCGCTTGCGCCACTCGCGCAGGCGGATTTCTTTTGCTTGCTTGATATCGTTAGTAAAGTCAGCCGTCATCTCACTAGCCAAGCTCGGATCCAAAATCGCCAGCACGTTCTCCTCATTCAACTCTTTACTGCGGACGTCGATATTCGCACTACCTACAATATTCCAAACTTCATCAATCACCACAAACTTACTGTGTAGCATGGTTTTCTGGTACTCAAAAATTCGCACGCCAGCTGCCAGCAAACCTTCATAATAATAACGACCAGCCCACAACACCGGCGGCACATCGATCAGCTCGTTCGGCACCATCACCCGCACGTCGACGCCAGCCTGGGCCCGCGCCTTAAGTACGGCCAAGATGTGATGATCCGGCACAAAGTACGGATTCTCGAGCCAAATTCGGTTCTGCGCCCCCATGAAACTCAACCACAATAAGGAGCGCATCGGGTGCACCGCATCGCTCGGTGAACTCGCTACGCTAATAAATGGCACCGCGCCACGTGCTTTCACCGCTGGAAAATAAGCCTTGCCCACCAAAATCTCGCCCGTACTGCCGCTCCACATCTGCACAAACGCCGCCTGTAAACGCAGCGCCATCGTGCCCGTCACCTCAAACATATTATCGCGCCAATGCTTCGGGCTTTGCGCGTGCCCCAACCATTCGTCACTAATCGACATACCCCCCGTAAACGCCGTGGAGCCATCAATCACAATTGAACGGCGATGATTGCGTCGCAAATATCGACTAAACTTTCCAAACTCAAACCGGCTGAACCAAGCCACTACCCCACCCGCCGCCTGCAATACTTTAAATTTATCTTCTGGCGCATAAAATCCACCCAAGCTATCCAAGAATACCCGTACCTCCACTCCCTCGTGGGCTTTCTCAATCAACAACGTCAACAACTGGTCCGACAACTTGCCGTCCGCCCAAATAAACGTCATGACGTGAATATGATGCTTGGCGCCGCGCATGGCCGCAAACATCGCCGGAAAAATCTCATCGCCATTAGCCAACACTTTAACCTCTTCACCAAAGTCGATCGCTGATCCCGTCAAAGCCGACAAAGCCGCCATAAACTCTGGTGATCCCGTCACAATCGGCGTCCCGGTAATTGCATTCGGCCGCTTCCCGACCGAACTGAAAAGCGTCACCAAGGTATAAGCCAAGATGCACAGCAAGATAATAACGATAACTATCAACCACCAAAGCGTTAGCATATCCCCCTAATTTACTCGAGTATACCACAATCAAAAAATCCCTCGAAAGGGATTTTTTGGTGGGCCGGGAAGGGATCGAACCTTCGAAGGCGTGAGCCAGGAGATTTACAGTCTCCCCCGTTTGACCACTTCGGTACCGACCCTTATTGTAACTTTCACTGAGCCTGAGCCCCCGCCGAGCTTTAGCGAGGCGACACGAGCGGCGAATAGTCGAGAGCGTAGGCAAGGTAGTTCCCTACGAAGCCAAGCGGCAGACTATTCGGTAAGTGAGTGGAGCCGACTGACGGATTTGAACCGACGACCTACTGTTTACAAAACAGTTGCTCTACCACTGAGCTAAGCCGGCAGCGCGAAAAGAATAACAAATTACTCAATTCTTATCAAGTTTGGCTAGTGCCTGCCGGTAATACCCATCCAAATCCTTGGCATAGTTCAAATTCATTGCTCGCCAATTAGCCCCGTTATACTCCGTAGCAAACAATTCGTAGTGTTCATCAAGCGGGAAGACTGCCGCTGGGTCGTCCAACTTCTCAGCTAAAAATCCTACTATAAACTGAGTTGCATTCTTCAGGCTGTTCATCTGACCGATCGTCTTACCGAGATTCTTACGTGCCCGTCGACCTGCTCCTTTATTCAAGATATGAAACGGCGAAATTGAAAAAGTATGATTATGCGCGTCGTACAGTTCAAATTCTGACGATCCGACATGTTCGCCCGATTCCATCTTGGCAATCGCCAACAAGCTCACCCCAAACTTGTCGGCCCCAATCTTCTCAACTATCTCCCGCGCTGCCTCGCCATAACACTCATCGTTCGCTATCAGCTCTTCAATCCCAGTCCTCACATCGATTAAAAAATTCTCATCCGTCATCAGCCTGTCCGCATTACGCAGCGGAACCGGTAACCACTCAACATCATGTACTGATTGCTCAGCAATATTAAAACCAACCGTCCTCGTCTTCTGCTTAGTTAAATAAGCATACTGTGGCAATTCACTCAAAGCTGCCGCAATACTCGCCTTAGTATCCCCTAGCTGCACATGATAAAAATCCAAGCCAA
>CAITFQ010000026.1 GCA_903891735.1 Candidatus Uhrbacteria bacterium
CGCCTTCAACCCTGTCGCCGGTGTCGAACTCTTTAAAAGCTGGCTCTAATCGCCTTTATGTCTGATCGCGCCAAACTCATCCTTCGCCTAGTCATCTTCATCGGCGTCGTTGCTCTCCTAGCTCTAGCCTTATACTTCGCCTTTTTCCGCAGTACCCCGAGCGTCACCCCGGGCCAGCAAACTGCCAGCAATCCAAATGGCAGCCTCCCTACCTCAGGCAACGCCAACCCTCTAACCCCAGGCACTGACAGTGCTTCGCAGACACCTGGCACTGGCACCCTCCCACCTTCCCAAATCGCCAACGGCGGTTCAACTGCTGTTCGCCAGCTCACCACCAGCAACGTTCTTTCCCCCACCCTCACCGCTAACGGCAGCCTCGCTTACTACGACCCCGCCGACGGCCGCTTCTACACCATCACCGACGCCGGCACCGCCACCGCCATCTCGCCCAAACAATTCCCGGCCGCCAGCAACGTCACCTTCGCCCCGGACGCCACCGCCGCCATTTTGGAATACCCCGACGGCAACAACATCGTCTACAGCTTCACCTCCGGTCAACAAGTCAGCATGCCCAGCCACTGGGAAGACTTCTCTTTCTCAAGCGACGGTAGCGCCATTGCCGCTAAAAGCATTGGTAACGATCCAACCAACCGTTCGCTCATCATGACCAGCACTGACGGCAGCAAAACAACTGTCATCGCCGCTCTCGGCAGCAACGACGACAAAGTCAGCGTCAACCTCTCGCCTTCCAACAACATCGTCGCATTCTCTCGTACTGGCGGCGTTCAATCAGGCTTTGGTCGCGAAGAATACTACCTCGTCGGCTTAGATGGCCAAGCGGCTGGCGCGCTCATCGTCGACGGCAGCAATTTCAGCGCTATCTGGGCCCCTGACGGCAACCACCTGCTCTACTCCGTCGCTGACCCGAGCAACGACTACGACGCCGCCCTCTGGTACGCCGACAGTCGGGGTGACCGCGGTGGCGATGCTCGTGTCCGCATCAACCTCAGTACCTGGGTGGAAAAATGCACTTTCGCCTCTGCCAGCCAACTCTACTGCGCGGCCCCGAGCACCATCAGCACTGGCGACGGTGCTGACCACAACTTAGCCACTGCCATGGACAACGTCTACAAAATCGATGTTCCCTCAGGCAAAGTCACCTTGGTCGGCTACCCCGCCATTCAAACTCACATGACCAACCTTTCACTCTCCGCCGACGGCCTAACCCTCTACTACCAAGACAGTAAAGGACTCTTAAGCGCCATGCGCGTCAAATAATTTATGCGCTATTTCTGGCACGCCATGATCGCCATCGCCCTCCTCGCCCTGGTTTTATTTGCCTTCTTCTTCCTCTCGCTCAGAGTCAAAAATAACATCACTTTCACCGACGACCTACCAACCATGACTACGCCCGTTGTCACTATCGCCGACCCCACGCTCGGCCAGAGCGACGCCAAAGTAACCGTGGTCGAGTTCGGTGACTACGCCTGCGGCTCCTGCAAAACTGTTAATGATGCCCTACTCGAACTCGCCCAACTGTACCCCAAGGACGTCCGCCTGGTCTGGAAAGATATGCCCAACCAAAGCGTTCATCCGGAAGCTTTAAACGCCGCCCTCGCCGCCCGCTGTGCCGCCAAACAAAATAAAGACAGCTATTTTACCTATCAAGCCTATCTCTTCGCCAATCAAGACAGCTTAGGCGTTGACCTCTACCCAGCTCTCGCTACCCAACTTAAACTCAACCCCACCACTCTCAGCACCTGCGTCACTAAACAAGAAACTCTACCTCTTGTTCAGCGTACCTACGAAGAAGGCCTCGCTTTAAACATCAGCGCCACGCCAACCGTTTTCATCAACGGTACGCGCTTCACTGGCACGCTCGCCAAAGCCGACCTCAGCGCCGCCATTAAGGCCGCCCTTCACTAACCGCATATGCGCCGTCTTCTCTTCCTCACCTTGCTAGCAACTCTTCTCTTACCGACTGCTTTCACGCAAGCTCGCACAGTTGAAGATGGCGATTCCACCAAAAGCTGGTCCTCTGACACTACTTGTCAAACTCAATCCTACAGCTGTTATTGCGATGATAAATCAAGCAGCGCCTCAGTCAACAATAAAACTGACGACCTTGCCACCATCGAAAGTTCTTGCTTGAGCTCCTGCGCCACCTCATTTCCTAGTGCTACCAGCTACACTTTGCACTGTACCAACAAACTCGACCAAGACATCAAAACCATCAGCAACAGTATCACCCCCGTCACCACTACCCCCACCACGGTCGAAGTAAAAACCGCCCCCATCATTCCTATTCTCAACGTCGACGTCGGCGCTGTCTTCTCAGCTCCCACCGAAGAAAACGGCTACACTCAAGTCAATTTCCTCGCCACTTACGTCAGCGCCATCTACAAACTCCTGATGGTTGTCTGCGGCGTGCTAGCTGTCGTCATGATCATGGTCGCTGGCCTCCAGTACATTCTCGCCCGGGGCAATCCTAAAGCCATCCAACAAGCCAAAGACCGCATCAAAAACGCCGTCGTCGGCCTAGTTCTTCTCATGTGCGCCTACACTCTGGCCTACTTAATCGACCCCAGCACCACCAACTTCTCCACCCTCCAGATTCAATCAGTCAACAATGTTGCACTCAGTGAACCTAGCGATGACCCAGCTAATCTTGACCAAAGTCTTAGTTCCGGTGGCACATATTCCGGCACTCTTGTTCAAGTCACTAACGACCATCATAAAAGTGCCGGC
>CAITFQ010000027.1 GCA_903891735.1 Candidatus Uhrbacteria bacterium
ATTTTGAGGTTTAATGAGGAGCTCAATGCCTGGGAGTTGTGGGAGGTGAAGGCGACGAATGAGGTCAAGCGGAAGGTACCGCATCATCATGTTAATGATTTGGCGTTTCAGAAGATTATTATTGAAGAGAGTGGGGTGAAGGTTGTTAAGGCGGGGGTGATCCATTTGAACCGGGAGTATAGGCGGCAAGGCGTCGTCAATAATAGTGCGTTGTTCTTGGAGGAGGATTTGACTGGAGAGGTTACGGCGGCGGAGGAGCAGGTACGGGGGGAGATGAGTCAGATGAAAGAGTATTTGGGAATGCCTGAGGAGGCCGGGTGTTTGTGCATTTATGAGGGAAGGAGCAACCAGTGCCCGACGTTCCAGTATTCCAACCCGCAAGTGCCGGAGTATTCCGTGCATAATTTAAATCGGATTGGCATGAGTAAGAAGAAGCTCCAGGATTGGGTGGATCGGGGGGAGTTCGGGTTGAAAGATATTCATAACCCGGATGAGCTGAATGCGGCGCAACGTCGGCAGTATGAGGCTTATGTGCTCGGGAAGGCGATCGTCGACCAGGCGACGATTAAAGAGGCGCTAGAGGGGCTTAAGTTTCCGCTCCAGTTCTTTGATTATGAGGGTTATGGGAGTGCGATTCCGCTGTTCGATGGCTTTGGGGCGTATGAGCAGGTGCCGTTCCAGTATAGTTTGCATATTTTGCGGGCGGATGGGGAGATTGAACACCGGGAGTTTTTGATTACCGAGCCGGTAGGGGATTTGACGTTGCCGCTCTTGGAGCAGATGAAGACGGATCTTGATCCGAATGGGACGGTGGTGAGCTGGTATAGCAGTTACGAGAAGCAGCGCAATGATAAGTTGGCGGAGTTGCACCCGGAGTATGGGAGTTTCTTGAAGGAGATTAACGACGGGATGTTTGATTTGATGACGATTTTTTCGGACGGGCTTTACACTGACCCGGGGTTTAGGGGGAGCGCGAGTATTAAGAAGGTGTTGCCGGTGTTGGTGCCGAGTCTTAATTATGCGGTGATGAATATTAGCAAGGGTGATCAGGCGAGTGAGCGGTGGGAGAAGTTGATTGCGCCTGGGACGTCGGCCAGTGAGAAGGAGAAGATTAAGCGGGATTTGCTGGATTATTGCGCGTTGGATACGTGGGCGATGGTGGAGATTTATCGGGCTTTGAAGCAAAGTTACTAAGATTAGCGGTGAAATCTGGTGTGGACAAGTAGCTTGCGAAATGAGCTGAGCATGTTAAGTTATCGACCAATAATATTGGTCGATATGAATGTTTACACTCAGCCTAAAGAGCAAGAAAAGACAATTTATAATAATCACAATCAGGGTTGGTTGACGGCTTTCTCGATCATTTCGTTTGTTGGTGCGTTCATCAGTTCATCGCTGTATTTCTCCACAAGTCCTTACCTACATATTTTTTATGCTTTCTTGTTCTTTTCTAGTGTTTACTACTTAATCTCATTATTTGTAAATGGTTTTGGTAAGAAGTTTGATTATCAGAAACATTTGACGGCGATTCGGGGTTGGCAGCCAGGGACGCAACATAATGTTGACATCTTCCTGCCGACTTGTGGTGAGGATTTGAGCGTGCTCAAAAATACTTGGGAAGGTGTCGCTGAGTTGTGTCGGTATTACAAGGGCGTGACTAAGGTTTACTGTTTAGATGATGGCGTGCGACCGGAAGTCAAAAGTTTAGCCGAGAATTTTAAATTTTCATACTTGACTCGCGAGAATCCACGCTACTTGAAGAAAGCTGGCAACCTGCATCATGGCTATAAGAATTCACAAGGAGAATATATTGCAATTTTTGATGCTGACTTTAGACCGAGTAAGGACTTCTTGTATGAGTTGATGCCGTACTTTGATCGTAATCCTAAGTTGGGGATTGTTCAGTCACCGCAGTTTTTTGACGTGCATAATCAGCAGAATTGGCTAGAACGCGGAGCCGGCGCGGTGCAAGAATATTTTTATAGGTCTATTCAACATATTAGAAACTCCCATAACGGTGCAATTTGTGTTGGCAGTAATGCCATCTATCGACGGGCAGCCCTGGCCGATAACGACGGGCCGACAATGATTGATCATTCGGAGGACGTGCATACTGGTTTTGATTTGGGGCAGCACGGTTGGCAGTTGTTGTATGTGCCAGTGGTGTTAGCTAAAGGTATTTGTCCGAGCGAACTACGGTCGTTCTTCCGCCAGCAGTACCGTTGGTGTAAGGGTTCGATGAGTTTGTTGTTCTCGAAAAAGTTTTGGGTTGCAAAATTGACTATTCGACAAAGGCTGTGTTACTTCTCCGGTTTCTTCTATTATCTGCATACTGGTTTGGCGACGATTGTAGCACCATTGATTCCGTTGTCGTTGCTGTTTTTGGTGCCAGAGCAGGCTCGGTTGGTAAACTATTTGCTGCTGCTGCCAGCATTTCTCTATTCAGTGGTAATTTTCCCAATGTGGCACAAGTGTCGTTACAATTGGGAGACACTTGGAGTGAAAATGATTTATGGATGGTCGCACTTATTCGCAATTGCCGACACCATGACTCGACGGACTTTGGAATGGGAGGCGACTGGTTCGACGAGTAGTAAGTCCGTGCATTTTGCTGTTTGGCGCGCTTGTCTGCTCATCTTTGCTGTGCCGGTGGCAGTTCTCTGGGTCGGTGGGGCGATTTATTACATGATTACTTGGAGTCCGTTGAATTTCTTACCGACGCTGATTCTAGGTGAACTATACGGGTTTACGGTGTTACGAGTTTGTTTGCTGGCATTTAGCAAAGGACCACAGGATAAAATTGCTCCGTACAAGTATTTGTTGCCGTACTTTGTGGTGCTGGCGTTGGTGATGGGTTGGGCTTTGAAGACGTTGGTGATTACACCAACAGTAGTTGCTGCTCATGTGGACGATGTTAAGGCTACGGTGGCTGAAACTGTTTCGGTTGAGGAGCCAGTAAAGACGATAGAGGAGCCAGCTGTAGCACCAAGTAAAGAAGTTACTCAGAGTTATTCGTTCAATGTAGCCAAAGGCGACTCGTGGTCGACGTTGGCACGAAAAGCTGTGAATAAATATTCGGCGGATAATAATATTGAGTTGTTGCCGTGGCAGCGAATGGCAGTTGAGACAAAGTTGGCGGCTAGCTTAAAGAGTCAGTCTTTGCGGATTAATAGCGAGGTGCAAATTTCGACCAGTTTGATCGCTCAGGCGTTGCAACAAATTGAAAGCCAGACGCGGCACCAGATTGCTATGTGGCAGGGATACGTGAGAGCTGCGGGCTTGAAGTAGACGTGCTATAATGAGCGGTAATATGTCGCTCTCAGTTGGTCCAACCATCAAAGTTTACTGGCAGCATGCGAAACGTTATCCGTGGTTGATGACGTTTTTGCTTGGGGTGTTGGTGGTGAGTAATGTTTTTGATTTGGTGCCGGCGCTGTTGAGTAAGCGGTTTTTTGATACGTTTGCCTTGGGGCTGACGGGTGAGGCGTTGACGACGGCATTGCTTGGGACGCTTAGTTTGATGGTCGGCGTCGGCGTAATTGGTTGGGTGTTGAGTAGATTTTCCACGGTGACTAATAATTGGCTGCAGCCGAAGATTATTGTCGACTTGGAAGAGACGGCGTTCGGTCATTTGCTAAATCATTCTTATCGATTTTTTAGTGATAACTTTGCTGGATCGCTGGTGAAGAAGATCCATCGGTTCGGACGCGCCTTTGAGAATTTGATGGATCAGTTGACTTGGAAGTTGATTTCGATTTTGGTAGCGGTGGTGGGCACGATCATTATCTTTTATTTCCGCAGTCCATTGTTTGCGGGAATTTTATGTATTTGGGCGGTGCTGTTTGTGATTGCTAATATTTTTGTAGCTAAATGGAAGTTGAAATATGATTTGGTGCGGGCGGAATTGGATACGGAGGCAAGTGGCGTGCTGGCAGACGCGGTCGGTAATGCGGTGACGATTCAGCAGTTTGTCGGCAAGAAGTTTGAGGAGGCAAAGTTTGCTGAGGTAAATAACCGCTGGCGCAAGATGGCTACGTTTACTTGGAATTTGGGTGGTGTTAATGATGCGGTGCAGGCGGGTTTCATGATTGTGCTGAACGGCACGGCCATGTACATTGCTATTCATTTGTATGTGTTAGGCCAGATTACGCTGGGTGATTTTGCCTTGATTCAGACGGCGTTGATCACTTTGTTCATGCGTTTGTGGGACTTCGGCCGAGTGATTCGTGATATCTACGAGGGCTTTGCTGATGCTAAGGAAATGGTCGACGTGCTGGAGATGCCGTATGAATTGGTGGACAAGAAAGGGGCGAAGAAGCTGGCGGTCAAGAAGGGTGAGATTGAGTTTAAGAAGGTGAGCTTTGCGTATAATGACAGTCGGCCGATTTTGCGAGACATGACGCTCGAGATTGCGGCGCGCGAAAAGGTGGCGTTTATTGGGCCTAGCGGCGCGGGTAAGAGTACGATTATTAAATTGTTGATGAGGTTCTTTGAAGTTAGTAAGGGCTCGATAAGTATTGACGGACAAGATATTAGTAAAGTAACGCAGGAGAGTTTGCGGACGTTAGTTAGCTTGGTGCCGCAAGACAGTTTGCTGTTCCATCGGACGATCATGGAGAATATTCGGTATGGTCGACGTGAGGCTACGGATAAGGAAGTTATCGCGGCCAGTAAGAAGGCGCATTGTCATGAGTTTATTTCAGAGCTGGCGCTGGGTTATAACACGAAAGTTGGCGAGCGTGGCGTCAAACTAAGTGGTGGCGAACGGCAGAGGGTGGCGATTGCACGGGCGATTTTGAAGAATGCGCCAATACTCGTGTTAGATGAGGCGACGTCGAGTCTCGACAGTGAGAGTGAGTCGCTCATTCAGGACGCGTTGCATGAGCTGATGAAGAGTAAGACGGTGATTGTGATTGCCCATCGCTTGAGTACCATCATGCAGATGGACCGGATTGTCGTAATTGAAAAAGGCGCCGTGGTCGACGCCGGGACGCATGATGAGTTGTTGGAACGAGAGGGGACTTATAAGAAATTGTGGAGTATTCAAGCGGGTGGGTTTTTGCCGTAAATAGATATCGTCGTTTCGAGACCGCCAGGGTAGTCCTCCTCCTCGCTGCGCCATCGTCAACCGTAACGGCCGGCTCACCTCGGCCAGCTCAGCTGGTCAGGTCTGACTCGGGCGCCGTTACAGGGCCGACGGCTGGCGTCGTCAGAGGACCACCCTGCCAATCTCTCACGACAACGACCTGCTACAAGACTGAGCGTCTCACTAACGACTTTAAAGTAGGCTCGTACCGTTTAAATCATGATGACCGGCGATGAAGGCGGCGGCGGGCATGCGTTTGCCGGCGGCGGGTTGGAGTTCGAGGATCTGGAGGGCGGTTGTGATAGTGCCGATGAAGAGTTTGTTGTCGATGATGGCGACTTGGCCGGCGGGTAGGGTTTGGTCGGAGATTAGGCTAGAGAAGATTTTTAGGTCGTGGGAAGAGGTACCAGGCCAGGGGTTGAGTCCGCGGATTTTAGCGTCGATGAGGGCAGCTGGTTGCGTCCAGTCGATGATGCCGTCAGCTCGGCTGAGTAGTGAACAAATAGTGGCGAGAGTGTGGTCTTGTTCGATAGGTTTAATTTCGTCCTCAGCAAATTTCTTTAGAGTAGCGATGAGTAATGGGACGCCAATGTCCACGACTTCGGCCATGAGAGATTCGCTGGTTGTGGTTGATGTGATGTCGAGCTTCGTTTGTGCCAAGATTGGCCCGTGATCCATCAGGGCGTCGAGGAGCATGATTGAGATGCCGGTTTGAGTTTCACCGGCCGCGATGGCGGATTGCATGGGGGACGGGCCGCGATATTTTGGTAGGAGTGAAGGGTGGACGTTGATGGTGCCGAGTTTAGGCAAGTCGAGAATGATTTGGGGGATGATACGTCCGTAAGCTACGACGACGTATGCGTCGGCCTTAAGCTCAGTCAGAGCCTCGATGAAGAGTGGATCTTTGAGCTTTGTGGGTTGTAGAACAATGATATCGTTGGCGGCGGCAAGGAGTTTGGTTGGTGGCGCGGTCAAAATTTTCTTGCGGCCCTGCGGTTCGTCGGGTTGGCAGACTACGCCGACGATTTCAAAACTTGGCTCAGCGATGAGGCCGGCGAGGAAGTGAGCTGAGAAGGCGGGAGTGCCGAAAAATATGATTTTCATAAGTATTGGCTCTACTGTTGACATCGAATGTCGACCGAGTCGACATTCGATGTCGGCTCGTACTTTTACAGGCGAGATTTTACGTCAGTGACGAGTTTCTCGGCGCGGTCGATGAAGAGGACGCCGTCCAAGTGATCGATTTCGTGCTGAAAGATGATAGCGAGGAGGCCATTGGCTTTGACTTCTACGACTTCGCCGAGGCGATTCTTGGCGGTGACTTTGACTGAGGAATTGCGTTTGACGGTGCCTGACATGCCAGGAACGGAGAGACAGCCTTCAACGCTGTTAACTAAACGAACTGAGCGCGAGGTGATGACGGGGTTGATGAAGGCTTCGTTGCCGCGAGGAGTCTCGGCGATGATTAAACGGAGGTGCGCGCCAACTTGCGGGGCGGCAATACCGACGCCGTCTTCAACTTTCATGGTTTCAATTAAATCGTCAATGAGTTTTTGGGTGTGCGGCGCTAAAATTTCCTCGTCGGTCAACGGGACGGACAGGATGCGCAGTTCGGGATTAGGATTGCAGAGGACTTTGAGGGCTTCCATAGATTTGATCAATTGAGATAACAGCGGTGTCGGGCAAGGTCGATAAGGCGTCGATTACTTCGTCCAGTTTATTGTAGGGGATTCGGCCCAACGCTTCAAGTTCTTCGGGGACGTCGACGAA
>CAITFQ010000028.1 GCA_903891735.1 Candidatus Uhrbacteria bacterium
CTGTCAGCGCGAGACTCGGGTGGTCCCACTTCTCACTCAAGGCCTCAGCCCAGAAAAACCTAAAGGTTGCCTCGTTGCTGATCCTCCGACGTAAGCTCCGGCAAGTTTTTCTCGGGTCGGCCTTTCGACTCGTCGTAGGACACACCACTCGTCTTCGCTGACTGCGGCTCGGCTCTAAACAGCCTACTTCGCATGCGCCGAAATGTTCGCCACAATCCCCATCGCCGTCAACGTCACCACGAGCGCGGTACCGCCGTAACTGATGAGCGGTAACGGCACGCCAGTAATCGGCAATAAACCAACCATCGCGCCAATGTTCACCACCGCTTGCACCCCAATCCAGGTCATAATCCCGACTACCAAATAACGACTAAAAGCATCAGGTGCTCGTTCCGCAATCCGGAATCCTCGGCTCAAAAACGCCAAGTACAGTGCTAAAAAAGCCAAGGTGAAAATAAAGCCCAACTCTTCGCCAATCACCGCAAAAATACTGTCACCAGCTACCTCCGGCAAGTACTGAAACTTCTGCAATGAGTGCCCATAGCCTCGCCCAAAAAAACCGCCCGATCCCACCGCCAGCAAAGCTTGGTTAATGTGATAACCAGCGCCCTGTGGATCAAGTTCCGGGTGCAGGAAAGTCATGTACCGCGCCGCTCTGTAAGGCGTCAGCTTAATCAGCAACGCTAGTCCGCCCAGACCAGCCACACCCACTCCCGCCAAATACTTAAGTGGAGCTCCAGCCGCAAAGTAAGTGGCCAGTGCCATCGTCACAATAATCGCCATGCTGCCCGTGTCCGGCTGTTCAATCAAGAAAAATGCGACTACGCCCAGGACACACAAAAACGGCAACACGCCCTGACTGAAATCTTTCAGTTCATGCTGACTGCGCTTCTCGAGCCAGCCAGCTAAGTAGAACAAAAACGTCAGCTTCACTAGCTCCGACGGTTGCATCGAAAAAGAGCCTATAACAATCCAACTCTTGGATCCACCAAATTCCTTACCGATTCCAGGAATAAACACCAACAACAGTAAAGCGATGGACACAAACAACATCACTCCAGCGTAGCGTCGGTAAACCGTGTACGGCAACTTATAGGCAATCGCGAAACCCACCAGACCTGGCAACAAGCCAAAAATAACTTGGTGAATCAAGTAATAATAACCGTTGCCAAATTTGCTCAAGCCAAGCGGAAAGCTAGCCGACGTCAACATTGCCAAACCGAACACGATCAAGCCACCCAAGAGCATGAGAAATCCGCGATCAACTCCCCCTGGGCCGCGCTCCATAAAATTATTTTAGCCGAGTAACGACGTATCCAAAAGCGCGACGATGAGTCCTAAAGCCGCCCCAATCCACGACAATAACCAGAAACGCATCACCACCTTTGGTTCCGGCCAACCCTTAGCCTCAAAATGATGGTGAATTGGTGCAATCAAGAAAATCTTTTTCTTGAACAGCTTCTTCGACGTCAGTTGCATACCTGTCGTCACCGCTTCCAGCACAAACACAATCCCAATCAGCGGCAAAAGTAAGGCCGAATCCGTCAACATAGCGACCACCCCGAGCGTCACCCCGAGCGACATGGCACCCGTGTCACCCATAATAAAGCGGGCTGGCCAAATGTTAAACCACAGGAAAGCAAACAACGCACCCATAATCGCTGCACAAAAAGCAGCCAAGTCGACCTGTCCCTGCAGCAGCGCAATCACCGCATAAGCACCAAAGGCAGAAGCCAAGGTACCACCAGCCAAACCGTCCAAGCCGTCCGTCTGGTTAACCGAGAACGACGTCAGCACAATAACCGCAATAAACAAAGGGATATACCACCAACCAATTGTGACGCTACCGATGAGTGGAATATGCAAAGAGTCCCAACCCAACTTAACGTAAAACCACCAGGCCCCAATCGCCGCAATAATCGTGTACAGCACCAAGCGATGACGAATATGAATACCGCCACCCTGTTCACCAATCCCGCGCACGTTCAAATAGTCATCGACCAATCCGAGGAGTCCAGCCGCCACTAGCACAAACAACGGCAACCAAGTTTGCGGTCGCGACAAAAAGTTTAGCTGACCCAGCAATGAATCCGGGGCCAAAGTGGAAATAATAAAGAATATCAAGGCCAACACTAATGGCGTTACCCACATCAAGAGTCCGCCCATTGTTGGCACACCAGCCTTCTTAGCATGCAACTTAGCAAACATTGGGGCTGACACCGCACTGCGAATAGACTTACCCAATCTGAATTTATACAAGAAATGAGTCAACAATGGCGTCCAAGCTAAAGCCAGCAAAAACGACAGCGTCGCCAAAGTCAAAATTTTCAACAACGCAAAAGCATCAAGCATAATAGGTCACGTTCAAATGAACAAGGAATATAAGATGAATCAGAACCAATAGATCGACTAACACGGCTGTAACCATAGCCGCATAGGCAATCACCTTCTCTTTCCGCCAAATCAAGGTCGCATAGACCATGTTGCCGACAGTCAAAATCAAGCCAATACCGGACGGTACGAACAACTCCCACCATGAACCTACTTTATCCACACCAATGTGAATATTATAGTGTAATGGGACCACGCGCCAGGTTTCAACTGCCGGAAACAGGTTAAACCAAACTAGCAATACTCCGGCCAACAGCAACAATAACCCAGTCAAAATTGACCAGCGAAAAAAGCGCAGTTTACTTATCTCCCGCCAATCTTGTCTAAGCTTAGCCACAGGTTATTGCACTAAGATTACTTGTAAAACTTGCGGGACCTTCTCTTTCACAGCCGCTGCCACCCCATGCTCCAAGGTAAAAGCCGCCAACGGACAAGTCCGGCAAGTCCCGTTAAACCTAACCTCTAATAGCCCATTTTCCTCACTAAACCGCACAAATTCAACACTTCCCCCGTGACCCGCTAAACGTTGGCTAACCTCGGCTAAAATCTCCAAAATCAAGGCTTCCATAGCCTACAGTATAACCCAGTTGACGAAACTCGGCCAATTAGCTACAGTACCCCCGAAATTACCTTCAATTATTACAGAAGTTTCAGATTTGCGACTAGTTTGGGTGCGCAGTGAGAAAAGCTTTTGAGGCTTAGTCAGACTAAGTCGAAAAAGTTTTCGATACTGCAAGCTCAAAATAGGCCAAATCTGGAAGTTCTACTTGATTCTATGGCACACAAAAAAGCCCAAGGCTCTACAACTAATGGACGTGACTCCCGGGCTCAGCGTTTGGGCGTCAAGCGCAGCGATGGCACCAAAGTGCTCTCCGGTGAAATCTTGGTCCGTCAGCGCGGTACCGCAATTCACCCAGGTTCTGGCGTCCGCCGCGGCAAGGACGACACTCTTTACGCCATCACTTCTGGCGTCGTTGGCTTCATGAAAAAGAAGATGCCAAACTTCACTGGCGCTCTCAAGCAGCGCACTTTCGTCTCCGTCAAATAACTCACACAAAAAAACAAAACGTCCCGTGACGCGTGCAAGCGTCCGGGACATTTTGTTTGTATATCGATTATTTAAGATCCTCAACCGTCACCTTAGTCATCTTATCCCCAATGGCAATCTTATCCACTACGTCCATACCCTCAGTCACTTCACCAAAAATGGTGTACAGGTGCGGCAAGGCCACGTCGTCCAACATAATGAAGAATTGGCTACCATTGGTGTTTGGCCCAGCATTCGCCATAGCGACCGTACCACGCTTATAAGTTTTATCGTCCTTCAACTCGTCGGCGAAGCTGTAACCTGGCCCACCGCGACCAGTGCCGGTTGGGTCTCCGCCTTGAATCACGAAGCCTTCTTCACGACGATGGAAGATGACGCCATCGTAAAAATTCTTGCTGATCAAATACACAAAGTTAGAAACCGTGTTCGGAGCTGTGTCTGGGTAAAGCTTAATCACGATGTCGCCTTTAGCGGTCGTAATCCGGACCTCTTTACCGTTAATCTGGTCCGCTGGCAAAATACCAGGGAAAGCCAGAGCTGTCGTTGTATCCATAGCTGAAGTAGATGAAGAATCGGTTGGAACTGGGGCTGCAGCTGGCGTTGGCGTTGGCGTCGGAACGCTCTCAGCTGCCTTAACATCACTCGTACCTGGCACAGTGTTCTGGACCGCCACTGTCTTAGAACAACCAGCTCCCAGCAAGGATAAAGTAGCTAATGTTAGTAATACCTTCGTTGATTTCGTCATAGAAATAATAAAGGGGCTAAATCTCAGCCCCTTATTTTTACTTGATTATTGAGTTACTTGCAAGGCCGCCTGATCAGTCGACACTTGATTCTGCAACGTCTTAATCTCTACATTCTTAGTCTGCAAAGCAAAGACAGAAGTGAACAACACGGCGGACAAAGAGAAAACCAAGACCAACATCAGAGCCGTCAATTCAATGCTGCCAACCGGCAAAGAACTACAAGCGCTACATGAACCGCTACTCAACGAGCTACTAATCGGCGCCATCGGCATCGCCTTCTTAACTGACTTTCTGACCGGCGCCTTGCGTTTTACTTCACTCATATTAGTCCTCCTTAAATTATATAAAAACTTTCTCAATAACTTTACTATGAGGGAAGTATACCATAATTTTGCGCTGCTAAAAACGGCGCATCCACAGGGCAACCGTCACCCATAAACCACCTCGTGAAAAACGTCAGCGTCACCTTCGTCTGCACATCATTCACGAGTAAATTAACGTCGCGCGTCACACTCGATCGCTGCTCACTTACCCCAGGCTCTACTGCTCCGCCACAGCCTCCTTGCTGGCCGACACTCGACAACCGCACAATCGAACCGCCCTCTGGCGCATACCCCACCGTCGTCACAAATCCCACCGCGCCTTCCGGCTTAGTCTTCAAAATATCGCTATATACATCAACAAACTGCGGCGTCGTCACCGTCTCTTTCTGACCCAGCGCAAATGTTCCGAGCGTACTCGTTTCCACCGCCAACATCGTCTCGCTGTAAGCCACAATCGGCTGTACCATCTCCCACATCAACGAGTCTTCATTAAAACGATAAACGGCCAGTCCCGAGCTCGTCGAGGTGGCCATACTCGACGTCGGTATCGTCGCCCAATCAATCTTCCAACTCAGTACCACTGGCTGCACCAACGGCGTCACATCCGGCGTAATCAAATAACTACTACCGACTGTCACATTATTAGCAATTAAAGGCCGAGCATCCGTCACCGTCGACACCACTATCGGCGCACTCGCCCGCGCCACCCCCGTCACCGTCACCACGCCATCCGGACTCGCGACTACCCTATCCTCAGGATTTGCCGTAAACATAAACCACAAACTAATCCCGGCCAGGAACACAAACACCGTCGTCCACATGACTGATTTCTTAATCATGTGGGTAGTATAGCAGAAAAATCTTTACCCCGAATAGAACTTTCAGATTTGTGACTAGTTTGGATGCGCAACGAGAAAAGCTTTTGAGGCTTAGTTAGTGCTAAGTCGAAAAAGTTTTCGATGTTGCAAATCCAAAATAGGCCAAATGTGGAAGTTCTACTCCAAAGGCTCTTCCCACGGTACGCCCGCTCGTCCAAATTGCCCAAAAACACTCGTCGCTTCATACCAAGGTTGGCGCAACTTCAAGCGCTCCACAATCGCTTCGGGACGGAAATCAAACCGCTTCATCACCAAGTCGGTCAAGTCGACGCCATCACCACCGCGCGCCGAAAGTAAGGTCGGTTCTTTCATGCCCGCCGTGTAGCCAATCGTCAACAACACATTACTAGCCGTGCCCTCACTGACTAATTGTCTGGCCACCGCCCGAGCCATATAACTCCCCGCCCTGGCTGGTTTTAGCGGATCCTTGCCTGCTGTGCTCGCCCCACCATGCGGCAACAACCCACCATAACTATCCGCCAACACTTTACGCCCGCTGACGCCGACGCCCGCCGCAAACCCGCCGTTCGTAAACTTACCGCTCGGGTTCACTAAAACTTTCGTACCGGTCACGTCGCCACACAACGGCACAATTACTTCGTCGAACAACAAACTCTGCACCTGCGCCTGTTCCATCGCCTCGTCGTGCTCGATGATGAGCGTCACCGCCACCATACGTTCGCCGTCCATCGCCACCTGCACTTTGCCATCCGGCTTCAACCAGGCAAACAACGGATCGGTCTTGCGCAAATCATCGATCCGTTTAGCAATCGCATTGGCATAAACCACCGGCCTCGGCATAAACTCCCGCGTCTCGCGCGTCGCATAACCATACACCACCGTCGTACCCTGCGCCCCACCTTGCACAATAGTTCGCGCCACATCTTCCGTCGGTCGTTCCGTATTCACGAATGGTTCCAAGCCATCACTATAACCAATTTTATTATAAACTCGCCGTGCTAAATCCGACGCATCAAAATCCGCCCGGCTATCAACCACACCGCCAATCATGACCATGCCGTGACTACCGAGCGCCTGCAAATCCAAACGACTCAGCGGATCGCGCCGCAAATATTCATCCACGATCGCCTCCACGATCTGATCGCACATTTTATCCGGATGCCCCGGAAACGGCGCCTCAACAACCTTCAACATACTCCCCGAGTTTAGGTCATTTTACTAACCTCTACAAGCACATCATGAACTTATCCCCAACTCAAGTTGCGTTCGGTTTCTGTTCGCTATAGAATGCTTGTATATGACACCTCGCCTCCCCGCCATCACCAAAAAACAAAAAGAGGTGCTCTCCTGCATCGAGCAATTCGTGCAAGAACAAGGCTACACCCCTTCCTACCGCGAAATCGCTGACGCCCTCGGGCTCTCCTCACCGGCCACCGTCCACCAGCACATCAAAGCGCTGTGTGAAAAAGGCATCATCAACACCGGCCTTAACGGCGCCGCCCGTAGCATCGAGGTAGTCGAAACCGAACCCCTCTCCCCCATGGCCATCATGCTCCCCTTGGCTGGCCTCATCACCGCCGGCGTCCCAATCGAAGCCGTGGAAGAACACGAAGCCTTCGCCGTACCTGCCGACTTTGTCACCGACGCCCTCAACTCCTACGTCCTCAAAGTCAAAGGACGCTCCATGATCGAAGACGGCATCTTCGACGGCGACTACGTCATCATCGAACGCAATCATTCACCCAAAAACGGCGACATCGTCGTGGCCCTGCTCGACAACGCTTACGCCACCCTCAAACGCTTCTATCGCGAACCTGGTCACATTCGCCTGCAACCGGCCAACAGCACCATGAAACCCATCATCATCAAAGGTGACCTCAACATCCAAGGTATAGTCCGCGCCGTCATCCGCAAATTCGGTACAGTCTAAATATATCCCCTATGAATAATTTGACTCTCCGTCACTATAACGTGACGCTTGCTTATCGCACCCGTGCCGTAACTCGTACTTTCGATTCTCTCCGTCTTCGCTTTCGTTCCCGCATCTCTCTCCGTCAATTCCGCGCCAACCTCCGCGCTCTATTACCTTTACGCCTACTCACTAACTAGGCTATGCACCAATTCTGCAACGATCCAATCGATGTAGTCGTAGATTTTAGTGGCCAGCGCGTCAAACCAACCTCTATTCACTGGAACAATCGTCATTACCCTATCCCTCGCGTCAATCTCGTCCACGGTGCCCGCGAAGGCCAAAAACGCATCTTCTATTTCTCAGTCTCCGACGACACTAACTTCATGAAACTCCGCTTCGATACAGAAAACTTAACTTGGCACTTAATTGAATTTTATGCCGACTGAACTCGAATTTAGCGCAACATAAATCGTACTTAAAATCTTTAGCGAGCCACTCAGTCTTGTAGCATGGTCGTAGTCAGCAGAGACGAGCGGTGGTCCTGCCCCGGAGCCAGCCTCGGCCCTGCGTCGAGCTCCCGAGTTCGACGAGGTCAGTGAGCTCGTGCGGTTGACGACGGCGCAGCGAGGAGCGGGACCACCCGAGTCTAGGGCTGACGATATCGACTTACGAGTTTTGGCGGGGCGGAGTCACCCCGCCTATTATCGATGAAAATAGTATGGACAAAATCATCATGCACATCGACTTCAACAGCTTTTTTGCGAGCGTGGAGCAACAGGCCAATCCCCATCTCCGCGGGAAGGCTATTGCTGTGGCTGGCAAAGCTGGTGGTGATTTACGGCGATCGGTGGTGACGACGGCGTCACGTGAGGCGAAAGCGCGCGGAGTTAAAACGGCGATGGCTACTTGGGAGGCCAAGAAAATTTGTCCAGAGTTAATTATTGTACCTGGCGATCCACAAAAGTATGCCATGATAACTGAACGGCTACTCAACGTCTGCCGCAAGTACGCGGACAACGTCGAGCAGTTTAGTACGGATGAAGTATTTATTGATGTCACCTTAGCGGCCGATAACTATTTTGGAGCCAGCATGCTGGCTCTGATGATTCGCCGCGATTTAAAAGCTACTTGCGGGTCGGTCTGCACAGCCTCAATTGGCGTGGCGCCAAATAAGCTGGTGGCTAAATTAGCCTCAGAGTCTGTTAAACCAAACGGTTTGACGGTGGTACGGCCTCATGAGGTAGAAGCCTTTGTACGGACGCGACCACTGGCAGATTTTTGTGGGATTGGACGACAAACGGAAAAGCGTTTAGCTGAGCTTGGCGTAACATCAGTCGATACATTACGCACGGTACCACGAGCACGACTAATCGAATTATTTAAGAGCTATGGAGAATGGCTCCATGACGCCAGTTTTGGTCAGGCCACAGACGTGTTGAAGGACGACACTCTGCCAGCCAAGTCAATTGGTCATTCCTATACTTTTCCTCATGATTTACAAACTCTACCCGAAGTCAAAAAGAATTTACTAGCCATGGCGGACAAAGTAGCTTGGCGCTTGCGGCAACAAAAAATGGTCGCTAAACGGATTACTGCTTATGTGCGCTACGGCGACTTCGGTGGCGACGGTAGTGCTAGATTATTAAACGTGCCAGTAAGCGACGGGCTAACAATCAGCCAAAATGCCTGGCAATTACTAGCACCACAACTCGAACTAGAACGTGGCGTACGCTTGCTTGGCGTAAGTGTCAGTGAATTACAAAACGTCGCCCTGCCGACTTCCCTCTTCCGCAAAGAACAACGCATGCAACAGGTGGTAACAGCCCTCGACTCCGTCCAAACAAAATTCGGGGCTGACGCCTGGCGTCGCGCCAGCACCCTCCAAACGAGCTTCCGCGAACGTACCTCCGGCTGGCATTACGATCACCTCGCCATGGCGAATCAAACGTAATCGCAAGTCGTACTTAAATCTTTTGTGAGGCGCTCAGTCTTGTAGCGTGGTCGGTAGTCAGCGAAGACGAGTGGTGTGTCCTATGACGACGCGATGGCCGACCCGAGAAAAACTTGCCGGAGATTGCGTCGGAGGATCAGCAACGAGGCAACCTTTAGGTTTTTCTGGGCTGAGGCCTTGAGCTAGGAATGGGACCACCCGAGTCTCGCGCTGACGATATAGATTACTCAAGATTGCTTCGCTGACGCTCGCAATGACAAAAAAGCGGGGCAGAGTCACCCCGCCTATTAACCAATCAGCTCCTCTTCAATCTCTAAAAGTCGATTATACTTCGCCAATCTTTCCGAACGCGACGGCGCGCCACTCTTAATATACTCAGCATTCACCGCCACCGCCAAATCCGCAATCGTCGTATCACAAGTCTCACCCGAGCGATGCGAAATAACTATCTTATAACCATGTTGCTGCGCCAACAAAATCGTCTCAATCGTTTCCGACAAAGTGCCGATCTGATTCGGCTTAATCAACACGGCATTCGCTACCTTCTCGTCGATTCCCCGTTGTACCCGTTCAACATTAGTCACAAACAAATCGTCGCCAATCAACAACATCTTCTTGCTGAGCCGCTTAGTTAACTCTGTCCAATCCGCCCATTCATCCTCCGCTAAACCATCTTCTACACTCAACAACGGATACTTCTTACCCCACTGCTCATACAAATCAATCATCTGCTCGCCTGTCATTTTCCGCCTGTCAGTCTTGAGCGCATAAATCCCCTTCTTCTCGTCAAAGAACTCACTCGCCGCCACATCAATTCCAAACCCTACCTCCTTGCCCAACTTATAACCAGCCTTCTTCACCGCCTTCACTAAATACTCGAGCGCCATCTCCGTCTTGCCGACGTCTGGCGCATAACCACCCTCATTGCCGACATCAGTATCAAGTCCTTCCGCGTGCAGCACGTCACCCAAGGCATGAAAAATCTCACTCCCCGCCTGCACCTTTCGCGAGTAACGACTAAACCCGTGCGGAATAATAATAAACTCCTGCATGTCCAAATTCGTATCGGCATGACGGCCGCCATTAAACACATTCATGAACGGCGTCGGCAATCTGTAGTTCTTATAATCAAGCTTAAAAACCTGGCGCAAATACTCGTATAACGGCAAATCGCGGCTTCTAGCCCCCGCGTGCGCGCAAGCCAAACTCACCCCTAACATGGCATTCGCTCCCAGCTTATGCTTGTTCAAGCTGCCGTCGAGTATCCGCATGGTGTCGTCAATTCCCTGCTGGTCAAACACGTCATGCCCCTTCAATGCCTTGTTAATCGCCACGTTGACGTTCTTAATTGCTTTCCTCACCCCTAATCCTCGATATCGTGTTGGATCGCCATCACGCAATTCCAACGCCTCATGAATGCCCGTACTGGCCCCGGACGGCACGCTGGCACTGCCGCGCGTCCCGCCCACCAACAACACCGTTACATTCAACGTCGGATTACCTCTTGAATCGAGGATCTCATGAGCATGAATCGCCTCAATTTTCCCCTTCATAAGCTATTTCAAAGAATAGGTAATCGACACATCAATCGTCGACTCATTTGTACCCTCTTGGATCTGCGGCAATGGCGCCGAGCCTACACTCTTATCAACAGCCATACCGGCATACATTGGATACGGAGTCGAACCGGTCGATTCATTGTAATTCACCACCGCCCCCAATTGCGCACCCAAAGAATTTGCAATCACTAACGCCTGGGCCTTAGCCTTATTAATCGCTGCTTGCCGGGCCTCACTCGTCACCTTTGTATCATCACTCACCGTCAAATCAACATTACTGATATTCGTCACCCCCAAGTCGCCAGCTAAAGCCAACACCTTATCCGCCAAACTCGTGTCATGCATCGTTACCGTCACCGTTTGCGACGACTGGTAACCGGTCACTTTAGCCGGACTGACGTTATAGTCATAAGTCTGCGACACGTCATACTGCGACGTCTTCAAATCCGCATCAGCCAAACCCAACTTCTTCAACTCAGCTAACAAAGCATTCATCTTTGTGCTGTTATCATCCTGGGCAGCATTACTCGTCGACGCCGTCGTCGTAATACTCAAATCTACCTGCGCCTTATCTGGCACAGCCGTGGCCTTACCTTCACCACTCACGGTGATAGTCGCTGGCGACTGATCCGCCACGCCAATCTGCTCAATCTGCGCGTTGGTCTTCTCAATCTGCAAACACAACCAAACAATGCCGTACACCATCAAAATCGCCAACAACACTGTAAACAATTTATTACCTGTCCACTCTGGCCAAAAAGAACCTTGCTGATTGTTTGCCATAGGAAATATTTTAATTACTCAGATTACTCAAAGTATAGCACAAAAAATAAAGCCGGGTGCGTTTTCACACACCCGGCACTGCCGACTACTCGAGGGTAGTCGGACTTCTACACCTTCAGCGCGAGCAGCTTGCGCATAGCCGTCAACTGCTGCTCCGCCAACTGGTCGTCGGCCTCGTGACTGGCCAGCAAGACGGCTTGCTCAGCCTCCAGTCGCGCCAGCTCCTCGCGCTTGCCCCGCACCTCAGCCAGGGCGGAAGCTCGAGCCGTCGCCCGCACGGCCATCTCGTCCTCGTATTCAAGGATGACTGCCGGCAACAGACGATGGAAGTCGGCTTTACGGCTGACCGGCTGGGCGACAGGTGACGTTGACTCGACTACGGGTTCGTTCATGGCGACTTCCTCGGGGGTTGGAGTGACTGGAGCCGGGTCGGCCACAGGCGCCAACTCGGGTTCAGGTTCTGGTTCTGGTTCGTTGACTGGCTCATCCTCAACCGGCATCGCCAACACCTCGACCACTTCATCAACCACCAGGACTAGCGGCTCACTCGGCAGCGAGGGTTCGGATTGAGGTTCGACGAACTCAGGTTCAGCCTCTGGCTCAGGCACTGGCTCTGCGGCAACCACTTCCTCGACCAACGGGGTGGTCGGGGCCGGTGGCGCGCTTGGCAGCAACGCTCGGCAGCGCCGCGTCACATAAGCCAAATCATCAGCCAAACCGGCAAGCACCACCGCCAGCACCTCAGCCAACTCAGACGGGGTCGCGTAGTGCAAGGTCACCTTGTTTTCGGCTTCGTCGACCTCAACCAACACCACCTCGCGGCGGTAGATCGACGGCGAACCACGGAGCGAAAACAGGTTGGTGAAGCCGTGGCCCATCAGGCCGTTGACGACCACCGCCGGGTACGGAGCGTTAGGCGAGGCCAACTTGACCAAGCGCTCCAGCGCCGAGGTCAAGATGAGACCAGCTGGCCAACCACGCTCCACCAAACCAGCCATCAACAGGCCGGCAGTTCGGTGCACCTCCGCCATCATTGGCGTGCCCTTCACTTTGCGCATCGGCTCCTCAGCCACTCGTTCGAGCACCAGCGCCACCACCGGTGGCGGCGGCAGCGAAGGCTCGACCAGCTTGACCACCTTGACCGGTGGCGGCTTGGGCGGTTTGAGAGTTACCGTCGGCTTGGCAACTGGCCGCTTTACTACCGGCAGCTTGAGTGGCGTCGGCGGCGGTGGCGGAGGCTCAACCAGCTTCGCAGCTTCAACCGGTGGCAACTTGAGCACCGTCTCGAAAGACGGGGCCACAGCCACAGCTTCGTCGTCAACCACCAAACCAGCCACGTTGTTGGCCGCGTATTTGCGCGCGCTTTCGAGCAGCGGCAAATCCTGCACCAAAGCATTGATCAGCTTCGTCACCCGACGTTCGTCGAGTGGCTTCAGATCAACTGCC
>CAITFQ010000029.1 GCA_903891735.1 Candidatus Uhrbacteria bacterium
CTGCCGACGGTGGCACGCCAGCCCTCGCCAGCAATCTCGCCGGCCTGGTCTCTGTTCTCACCAAAGGCGGCGCCGACCCACGCTGGATGGTTAACGGTCCAGTCACCGTCGACGGCCAAGCTGGCACCGGTCTCACCACCGGCAATCAAGACAATTCCACCGTCGCCAATGCCGAGTATCACATTTATCTCGAACACGGTGGCGAAATCTACGACCTCGGTTTCCTGAACAACACGGCGGACACTTCAGCTAAACTCTCCGCCGCTAGCGCTCACATCTTGAGCTCCTTCAAATTCGCTAAGTAACCTCCAAAAATAGGCTCTTCGTCAATGAGAAGAGCCTATTTTTTTGTTTTCTTCATAATTAACACCGGGTGTTGACCAACTCCCAGAGTTGTCAGTAAGCTTCTTCCGCTAACCGGCCACTTTCTGGCCGACGCATCAACCCGCAGTTCCGAGGCCTCACCATGCTGCGCGACAAAGACTTTGCCGACCACGTTCTCGCCCACGATGTCATCAACGACCAACCCTGGAACCTCGTCAGTACTTTTAACCGCACGGCGTTCTCTCTGGCTCGCCACGTCGTCATGCCCATCAGCCAACGGACGGACGCCACCGACACCGCCTGCTACTTCACCATCTGGCGCGACGACCGGATCGGCGGCTTCTACTCCCTCGGCAGTCTAGCAATCGATCTCCACACGGTCTCGCAGACCAAAGCCGACAAGTACTTCACCTTCGCCAACGAGAAGTGCTCGCGGCTGGCCCGCCACCCTGGCCACCTCTTGAGCCACGAAAGCCGTATTGACGAGCAGAGCCAGTACCCCGGCGCCGTTCGTCTCTCGCCACGTTTCGGTCTCAGCTTGGCCGCGAGCGGCCTGCGCTGGGAGTGCGACGAACTCCTCTGCTACCTCGTCGCCTACAACTTCGGCTTTCTCTCCCTCGCCGAAGTCTGGCAGCGCATCGCCTTGAGCGACAACCAGCTCGCCGCCACCCACTTCCGGGCCATGCATCTCCCGCCGCCGTAGTCCAGTCACTTGGGCAGGGGAGTCGACCCCAAAACTCCACCCGCCCCAGAGCATTCGTTGCTCGTGTGGCGGGTGTTTCTGTTCAGGATCGAGATCTTATCGAGCATCATCAGGATCAGGCGGCAGTTTTTCATTGAACTCTTCGTCTGGCACTATCTTAACTTCTTGACCGTTGACCATTATCGTTCCTAGTACTGGGTAACGCTCATCAAAAATCTTTTGTGCAATCGCCCGGAAACGATCAATTCCCACATTGGCCTCAGGCGCATTATGCGTCACTCTTCTCTCCGGAAAGCCCATATCATCATCCTTAGATCTTTTCTCGATACCCTGCTCTATCCGCCAATTCTTAATCGCCGTCGTCAAATCAGTGCCTTTATAGTACACAATTTTATTTGGTTTCTTCACTCCCGACTCTTTAAAATACTTCTCCCAAAATTCTTGTGAACTGACCGTGGCCTCGGCCGCCTTTTCCTGGTAGAGCAGGTCAGCTCCTTCCAAAATAGTCTGGATAGTCTGAGCCAGTCTCTTACTATCATCGCAATACACTTTCAGCGCACATAAAGTGTCGTATGATATGATTGCCTTAATTAGTCGTTCGTTAGTTATTCCTAAAGCAGTCTTGAGCTTTTCTTGCCACTGTTGGATCTTTTCTTGTTTCTTAAGTAGACCAGCCCATGACGTATCACTCAGTGTCAGCATCATTTCCTCAGCCGTGGCCACGAAGTCATCGGCTGTCGCTAAACGTTCTAAAATTTTGCGATATTCAGTATTTATTATTGGCTCCATGTTCTCTGTTAACTCATAGCGTGAACCAGTCTTTGGGTCAACTCGAGCCTCCCCAGGAATAAAGACTAAGCCAGCATTCAAATCCATACCTCGCTCCTCATTGGCATACACCCACTGATCATTTTGCCAGGAACCATCGCCGTAAGCCAAGGACGGCCCACTAAAATGATATTGCGAAGCAATGTAGGCCGACGGGTAAACGACAGCAACCTCGTTACCTTTCTCCGAGCCGTATAAATGATCAGCTGCAAATTCAGTAGCGAAATGAATAGCTGAGCGGTCGGCGTAATCATCGCCACCATTCAGACTAGCCAGATTATTTAAGCGCATTTGCGCCTGATCCCTATTCTCGCATTTATCAAACTTTAAATATTTAGCAATTGCCTCTTCTTTCTCACCTTCCATCATTTTAACGCCCAGCGGCGAACGCAACCGTCCGCCAGCCAGCATCTTCTTGAAGCCGGTAGAATATTCACCCATTCCTGCGTTATGGAACATCTGCATTTCACCATGAGCCCGAAGACCCCCCCGCACCACATTAGTCACGAAGTTAGCGTCATAACGCTTGAGTAATATGGCAAAGTCATCTTCTGATAGTGACGCTAAATGCTCCTCAGTAAAATCCCTTACAATATCCTCCTTACTGTACTCACTATCAGCCCATTGCTTTCCCTGCTCTGCGTAAAATTTATCCAACAACCCAGCCGCCTCCTGCATCTTGGGCGCCATCTGGCTGTTGTCGACCAGCTGCCTATGCTCAGCCAAGGCAATCCCATGCTGACGCTCTAACTCTTCATAGCTAGTTCTCCCAACTGCTAAATCTGCCTTAATC
>CAITFQ010000030.1 GCA_903891735.1 Candidatus Uhrbacteria bacterium
CGTGTCGAGATGAATAACTTGTCAGGTTAAGAGGGCTGTGTTATCTTTTATTTAGTTCCTTCAAAGTTATAAAGTCCAAGTGAAGATCCCTGGCGCGCTGCGTTCGGGGACTGGGTCTTCGCAGCTCGTTCGAGCAGGATGGTTTCTGCGTCAGTGGAAACTCGGCTTCCTCCGTAATCATAGGATATTCGGTTTCCTACCATGGCGCCGATGAGAGGTCTATTTTTTGTAGACAATGTAAGGTGGCACCGCGGGAGTAATCTCGTCCTTTACACGCAATTTTAGTTGCGTGGGGGACGATTTTTTTGTTGGCGGCAGGCTTGACCTTTTGAGTAATCGAAAGCTTTGGCCCGGCGCATAACGCGTCGGAAATACACACACGGTGACAATCATGGATACGCACTATCTGGCGCCACAGGGCGCGCAACACAAGTTGGCTGAACGTCAGGCGCTAAAGCCGGCTGTCGAACAATGGTGGCAGGAAAAGGGCTGGCCCGTGCCGCCTGTTCTCACGGAATCGCGGCAGCCGCTGGGCGTACTCATGCGTCAGGTGGCGACGTGGCGGTATGAGGATGAGTTGGTCGAGCGCATGGCCGTGCGGGACGGCTTCCGTCCGTTCTGTCTCGAGTACACGGCGGATGCGTTCACTCGCTTCTCCACGTACAAGCGGGCGTTACTGCAGCGGCACATTGTCCTCGGCACTGGCCGTAACGGCGGCTTGCGTTGTCGGAGCGATCGCTTGGTGGCCAACCTCGAGCGTTGGCAGAACCGGAGTTTGTGCGACATTCACACCGATGACGGCCGCAACTTGGTCGACGTTCATCACAGCCTGCGGCGAGCGCAGGGCAAGAATGACTTCTGGGACGCGTCGACGATGTTACGTGAGGCGGGGTTGGCCCGCGCGCATGACTACTACGCTTGTGCCTTCTCCTGGTTCGTGGCCCACGCCGTGCAGTTTGAGGATTATCATGATCCCGACGACCCGACCTTGGCCGAGTTCACCCGGCGGGTGGTCGAGCCGGCCTGGCGCGAGGTGCAGAAGAAGTTCGGCGTGGCGCCATTGATTGTGCGGGTACCGGGAGGTCGGCGTTTGAACTCGTATCCTGAGCTTGGTTAGCAGGTGACTGCAGCCAGGCCAGGCTAATTCTGCGGGGGTGGATTGATTCCAGTCTGCCCCCGCACTTTCTCTAAAATATGACGACGATAAAAATGATGGATACGGTGCGTTTATTAGTGACGCAAGGGGAGCGGCAATTTCGTGCGGAGAAAGCGGCGGCAGTTGAGATTGAATGCTTACTAAAGCACTTCGGCATTGATTTCGTTGAGCAGAAATTTGTAACTTCGGTTCCGAAGACTACGCATGCTTCTTTGCTATTAGATGGTGAGCAAATGGCGGTGCTCGGGACGGCCTTAGTGAGTGGCCGAATAAATGATGCTGATGGTTTGTTGAGTTCGTTGTTGCCAGCCGAATGTACGTCCGACGAAATTAATATTAATTTTAATCCGGCGAGTGCGGTTATTTCGCGCAGTAATCATTATTTTGCGCCCTCGCTGGCGATTGCACGGCAAGATGTTGGCAAAGTATTGGCGGCGAAAAAGGTGGTTGGTCGAGTTAAGGTAGAGCGTCGACGTCAGGCGTCAATGAATATTTTGGTCGGTAACCGACGTACGCCGCAACATGTTTTTATTTGTCACTATGATTCGCTGGGACCGGGGGCGACGGATAACGCGGCCGGGGTGGCAGTGTTGCTAGAGTTGGCCAGAGCGACGCCAGCGTTATTAACGAAAACGCTGTTAGTGTTTGCTGGGAATGAAGAATTGTCGTTTGATAAGCCGTATTACTGGGGGCATGGTTACAGGGTTTTCGCTAGGACGTATGCGACTATTTTGTCGAAGGCGAAAACGATTAATGTGGTGGATTGTGTGGGTAATGGCAAAACGATGGTCGACCAGTCGCCAGCTATGGTGCGTTTAGCGTTGCCGATTCCGGCCTTGCCGCGGTTAATGAAAAAAGTTACGGCGATTTATGGATCTGAAGAAAAGCTGATGCATGTCTATCACAGCGAGGCGGATACGATTGAACAGGTGGAGGAAAAATATTTGGCGGATGCGCTGCGGGTTTGTCGGGGGATTGCCATTAAATAAAAAAAGAGCGCACTCGGAACGAGGGCGGGGACAACGTCCCGAGCGGCTCTTGTTCCGAGTGCGTACGCGTCAGTCGGCGAGGAGGCGTTGCAGCACCTCCGCCCAGTCCTTCGCGCCTTCCACCATAGGCGAGTGCATGATGCGGACCCGGGCGCCGTCGACGATGACGGTGCGACCGTAGAACCAGTCGACAGCGGCCGACATGGGGTGGTTGTGGTGGTTGGTGGCGGTGGCGACGGCGATGAACTTGACGTTCATAGCCATGGTCAGGACCAGCGGAAAGCCGATCGCGGTCTCACGACCGACGTGCTCAGCCCGAGCGTCAGGCCCGAGCATGAGGCTCTCGGCGGGCATGAGGAGATCGAGCAGCGCGACGTCGAAGGTTTCGGTCTTGACCAGACGGAGAGCCTCGACGTACTCGCAGGTCGTGACCACCTCGTGTCCGTCCGCTTCGAGTTGCCGCTTGCCAGCCCGGCGGTTGGCCAGGCTGTCGTCGACGAGCAGGATTTTCATGACGCACCTGCCTTGGTCGAGTTGGCGATGGTGTCGATGAACTGGCGCATCACGTTTTCCTCACCACGGCGCTCGACGATGGGCCAGGCCTTGATGCGGGCCGGAGAGCGAGCCACGAAGGCCTCGACTTCGTCCCTTTCACTAGGTAGGCAGGTGATGAAGACGACCGTCTTCTCCGTCTCCTTGAGCGCGCGCTGGGCAGTTTCGAGCGAGTAGACGACAGCGATGTTGGCTTCCGTCTCTTGCTGGTCGATCAGCTGGTTGACGGTCTGGCCGCCGTTGCTGGTCGCCACGAGCTTGATGGCTTCGTTGAGAGCGTTGTGGGGTCGGCGAGGATCGAGTTGAACGTAAACGGTGGGTTTCATTGAGTTCTCCTGGGGTTGAATTGTCCCAAGCCGGTTTCAATAGTTGAAGCAGGCGTGGCGCAATTCAAACTAGGAACGCATAATAATAGCGTAAAATGGTGATTTTGTCAACTTTTAGCTAGATAAAGAGATACCCTGGAATGCCGAAGCACTCCAGGGTAAGGGGCGACCACTGTTCGCTGATTAGCGCTACCCCCGAGGGGGCAACTCAGGCTACTCGCTTCGGTGTCCAAAACCACCAGCCTTTCGCTACGGGTAAAGATGATGGCATGAATTTGGCGCCACCGCCTCTTGTAGCACGCCGACTTGGCCGAAGCCCCGTCAGTTTCTTTGTGCTACCCCTCGCAGTCACCGAGAGTAATCTAGCATATATATAAAATCCTGCAAGATTGCAGGATTTTATGTTTAGCTAGAGGCCAGTATTATGGAGCTCTTTACAGATTGCTAGCTTTAAATGTCTTCAAGAAAGTTACAGCTTCCGTCATGTGTTCTGGGGTGTCGAAGCTAAAGTCATAGCGAGGCGGTAGGGCAAAGACGTAGGCGGCGTTGCGGCCGAGTTCGCTTGGTGAAAATGGTGCGGCACTAGTGCTGACTGTGCCTGAGTCAATGTCAGCCCACTGATTCAGAGGGATAACCATAACCGGAATGCGTTGGCCGGTCGTGTCGGCGTTGGGATTGTTGATGATTATGGTTGTTCCTGTTTCGATTGTCGATTCGCTAGCTTCAGAACCAGGAGGGTTTGTTTTATTGCCTTGCCAGGTATCAGTCGTAATGGTGTAGCCTTGCCAACTCGCTGGTAGGGTCAAGCTGAAACCGTATTGCGTGTTAGCGTAGTTTAAGCTGTCAGTGGCTGCGGCGTTGTTGGTATCGGTTTGTGTGGTGGTTGTGACGGTTGATGTGCAGCCAGCACCGAGTAGGGTTAGAGCTGTGAGCAGGACAATAAATGATTTCATATAACGACATCTTAACGCTAAACAAAAAATCCTGCAAAATGCAGAATTTTTTGTGGCAGGAGTAGGGGGAATCGAACCCACGCTAAAGGTTTTGGAGACCTTTGTACTACCATTATACGATACTCCTAGGGGTTCTTAACGCCTGGGAGTGTAGCGTAAAATCGACTGATTTGTAAAGCGGGCCACCGTAACCCGAAGGCCAGCTGAGCTGGTCCCGCCTATTTATTAGTGTCGATTATGACGCCGACGTCGTGATCGTGGAGGTGGCGGGGGAGGATGCGCCAGAGGTAGTAGAGGACTAAGAAGTCGCACAGCAGGGCGAAAGCTTTGAAGAAGGTCCAAGCCAGGGCGAAGTCAAAGAGGGTGAAGAGGGTGACGACGCTTAAGAAGATGAGGAGGAATTTGCGGATACGCCAGGAGCGGTACCAGAGGCCGTAAGCGATGGCGAGTTTGGTGCCGCCCAGGATGAACAGCAGGACGCCGGTGTGGATAGCGCCGCCGATTGAGAAGGGGGTGTGATGAATAATGAAGTTGACGAAGATGTCTTGCGGGTCTTCGGCTAGTTCGCCAATAAATATTGAAGCTGACCAGAAGGCAAATAAACCTAAGGCACACTCAACTAGGCCCCAAATAATTTTGTAGGCGGTGATGAGAACCAATCCGAGGGGACGGTTGAAGATGTGCAGGCCGCGGCGTTTCATGGAAGTAGATTATGGTTACCAGACGAGAATGGGCGAAGCTGAGGAGAAGGTTAGAGCGCTAGCGTCGACGGTTGACTCTGTTCCGTGCAGGTCGATTTGAGTGACTTGGCCGGTGAGAGTTGCAGGTGTGCTGCCGGACCAGAGAGCGTAGACGGTTTTGCCGGGTAGGGTGAATTGGTATTGACCGGTGGCTAGTTGTTTGACGTCGGTGAAGCTGGCGAGGTTGTTGCCCAGGGCTTGGAGTGTAGCTAAGAAAGCGCGGGCCTCGGTGCTACCGCCTTGTTGATTCATGATCTGGCGGTAGAGGGACGAAGCGCCGATGCCACCTTGGTCGCTACCTTGGAGATCGACGAACATTCTTGCCAAGTGGTTAGCGAAACCAGTAATGGCATAGCGGAAGTACCAGGCAGCTTGGAAATCTTCGCTTTGGGTGGGCAAGTTATGACTGCTACTTGGTGGTTGGCCCGGGCCGCCTTGCTGAGCTGGCGTGCCGGAGTAGGTGCCGAATTCCGTGACCCATAACGGCTTTTGGCCATGCGATGAGGCCAGCTCGTCGTTAAAGAATTTTAAGTGGGCCAACCAGTTGGCGTCAGTAGTTGCGGCGCCAGCGCGCTCACTGTTGTAGTGGAAATTGAAGGCATCGAGGTACTGGTCGCCACCGGCGGCGAAAAAGTCTTGCCAGAATTTCTTAGTCTCGGCTGGGCCTGGGCCGACGCCGATGATTTCGAGGGCCCCAGCATTTAATACTTTGGCCGTAGGATCAGCTTTTTTGATAGCTTCGTAGGAGGTTTTAAGTAAGGTGAGGTAAGCGCTGGGATTGTTGGCGTAACCGCCGCAGGGCCCTTCAACTTCGTTACCGATTTCCCAATCTTCAACTTTCGTTGTTAACCCTGGCATATCGTCGACGCCGTCGCCGTCATAGCGTTCAACGGTGTCAGTTAAGAAGGCGCTGTAAGCGGCTAAGTCAGTTGGTGGCGCGCCTTTAAAGTCATAGTAGCCGAAGTCGATTGCTTGGCAGTTTTGGCGATAAGTAGCCTCACTGGTGGCAGTTTGGTCCCAGTTGGTGAAGGGTTGGACGACGGCGGACAGAGTCATGTTAGCTGTACCGGCTGCTTTCATGGTTTGATCGGGCACGCTCCAATCGTAAGTGCCTTTGGTTGGTTCGATGACGTTCCAGACGAAAGCGCCGACGACGTCGCGGTTGCTTGAGAAGTTAGTGGTGGCGGCTAGTTTGGCGTTACGAGTTAAGTTGAAATTTAGAGCGGATAAGAATTTGGCGTAGGCGTTGGGATCAGCGATCAGTGTCGACCAGCCTTGCATCATTAAATCTTGCATGGTTTTTTGACCGGCCAAACCGTCATTAGAGTTGAAGGCCAACATGGTGGCGAAGAGATTGGTTTTGGTTGATGAGGTGGTGGTGTTGGCTGTAGTTAAGGCATTGGTAGTGGTTGTAGCGGCGAGAGGAGATGCGTCTGGAGCAGCCGGCTGTTTGGTTTTGAGCCAAACTTCGACACCGATCACGCTAGCGACAACGGCGCTGCAGACGACACCAAGGACTAAAACTTTTTTACTGGCCATAAGAGATTCACTAGGCATTTTATACGGTCTATTGTATATTAATGCTTAGCAACTAACAACTGATTTTATTGTATGGATCTTCACCCAGTCTTGGTTCATTTTCCCATTGCTTTGCTCACTGTTTACGCCGGAATTGAAGTGGTGCGTTTCCCTAAGCTCGTCAAACAAACTTGGTGGCTCCCACTAAAGTCAGCCTTTGTCATTCTTGGTTCACTGGCCTCGCTTTTTACCTTTATTACTGGTTGGTTGCTAAAACAGGCAGCTGAAAAGACTGGGAGTTTATCGCCGGTCATGGCGGCTCACTTCCATTTTGCGCTGTATACGGTGATTGTTTTTGGGGTGCTGGCTGTGGCGCACGTAATTGGATTAACGAAGCAGTATTGGGCTAAGTCGATCATTGATTGCGCCGAGTTTGTGCTGCGGCCTTACGTCGCGATTCCGTTGGCGTTACTTGGTTTGTTTTGCATCACGGCAACTGGAGCGCTTGGTGCGGCGATGGTTTATGGACCGAACATTGATCCAGCGGTGCAATTTTTCTATAACCTGTTTGTTGGTGCGTAAAAACTATGCAGGAGCGGCCGAATAAGTATGTGCGTGGATTGGTGACCGCTGGAGCTTTGGCGACAGCTGGTTTAGCGGTGGAGACGATGAGTCAAGCGGCGGCGCGTCATGAGGTGCAGGATTTTGGGACGAGTGAACAAGGCGAGGCCATGAAGTATCGCGATAATCCGGAGTTTGATCTGGTGGTGCCGGGCGGGGAGTTTACACCGGAGGAGCGAGCGATGCGAACGGAAACG
>CAITFQ010000031.1 GCA_903891735.1 Candidatus Uhrbacteria bacterium
CGTGCCGAAGCCGCCGAAGCTCTAGCTGCACCAGAAGAAGATTTCATCAACATCTAGGCTATGCCGCCAGAAATTCTCAGAATTATTGAGAAAAAGCATATCCTCCCCTACCTAGAAGCCCGACAACTAAAACAACAGTACGAAAAAGCCAAAGCCAAACTCCTTACTGGCGACACTTTTAGTACTGACTTCAAAGAACGCCAGCCCCAAAATTCTGGCATTTGGTCATTTCGTATCAACAAACAATTTCGCACTCACTGCGTTTTCAATGGAAATACTCTCCGCGTCTATAAAATCGACAACCACCAATAAAAATCCCACCAATCAGAAAACCCCCACACCGCAAGGCGCAAGGGCCTTCCGATTGGGGGTTGAGTTCTACCTGACCGACATCTCGCGCAACAACTCGTTGTACAACGACTCCAAGTTGCCGCGCTCATTGATCAAGTAGATGTAGAAGTCGCACAACTCGTACCGTTCGTGCAGACGCTCGAGCTGCCGCACTGCCTCACCCGGCGGCGTCTTGATAGCCGTCGCGACCACAACGAAGTCGACTCGAGCCGCCTGGCAGCGTGCCACCTCAGCCAACAGCTGAGCCTCATACTCCGGCAAGTACTCGATGAACAGCACGTCTGGCTGGACCAACTCGCCAAACGCCGGCTTCTCGCTGACGCTACCGGACCGGTCGAGCACCTCGATCCAGCCGCCACCCTCCAACCTCTTCAGCCGCGGGCCAAGCTTGGCGGGCGACGAGTAGCTGAGGATGGTGAACGTCTTGGGGTCGACGCCAGCCCCCACCTGCTGCCGCAACGCCGGCATAAAATCGCAGGCCATTTGGTAAGAAAAAGGCTTTTTGGCCATGATAACTCCAGTGGGTGGAAGGAACTTGTCCGCTTGATTGCGGAACAACATATAATAGCAAATTTCCCCACTTTCGTCAATCCGCCCTCCGCGGTATACTGTACTAGAAAGTATTGTAATTTTAATAAAACTTTCACATTTGAGACTAGTTTGGGTGCGCAACTAGCCAAGCTTTTGAGGCTTAGTTAATACTAAGATGAAAAAGTTGGCGACGTTGCAAGCCCAAAATAGGCCAAATGAGGAAGTTTTAAACGTATGAAGATTCGCAAAGCCATCATCCCTGTCGCCGGCATGGGCACCCGTTTCCTCCCCGCCACCAAAGCCCAACCAAAAGAAATGCTGCCCGTCGTCGACAAACCCGTCATTCAATACATCGTGGAAGAAGCGGTCGCTGCCGGCATTGAAGAAATAATTTTCGTCACCGCCATTGGCAAACAAGCGCTGGAAAACCATTTTGACAGAAATTTTGAGCTAGAATATCGCCTGGAACAAAAAGGCAAACTCAAAGAACTCGAGAGTATCCGCGAAGTCGGCAAACTCGCCAAGTTCGCCTTTGTCCGCCAGCAAAAACCCATGGGCGACGGTCATGCCCTCCTCTCCGCTGCCCCCTTCGTCGGCGCTGACGAAGCTGTCGCCGTTCTCTTTGGCGACGACATCATTACCGGCAAAGTCCCGGCCATCGGCCAGCTAATCGCCACCTACGAAAAATACGGGGACCCGGTCATCGCCCTCCAAGAAATCCCCCGCGAGCAAACCAGCAGGTACGGCGTCATTGGTGGCATCGAGCTCGACAAATCCACCTGGCAAATCAACAAGTTCGTGGAAAAACCAAAAGTCGAAGACGCACCCAGCAACCTCGCAGCTGTCGGCCGCTACGTCATCACCCCCGAAATCCTCCGCCGCTTGCAAACCCAACAGCCCGGCAAGGACGGTGAAATCCGCTTAGCCGACGCCTTCGAAGCCCAGCTCACCGACAACCGCCCCCTCTACGGCTGCAAATTCGCCGGCCGTCGCTACGACTGCGGCAACAAACTGCAATTCATCATCGCCCAAATCGAACTCGGCCTCACCCACCCTGAAGTCGCTGCCGATCTCAAAGAGTACCTAAAATCACTCTAATATGAACACCAAACGTCTTGCCTCCAGTCTTCTTTTATCGAGCCTCCTCTTAACCCTCGGTTTTGGCTGCAGCGGCAAAGACGCGGCCGCCAG
>CAITFQ010000032.1 GCA_903891735.1 Candidatus Uhrbacteria bacterium
AACAATCCAGCAAAGTTATGATTTTTATCAATATCACTCCAAGTTTGTCCTTGCTGAATATAATCGATTTTCTCTGATGGAGTCTTGATATTACCCGTAATAAAATCAGTTACATCTTTTGTTGGACCCTGAGTCAACAACTTACCTAAAGCCAAATCCTTATCATTCTTCGCCTTACCTAAAATATCGCTATACAACTGAATACCAGCTTGGAATTCTTGTGTTTGTGGATTGAAGGCATCAGCCAATTGAAAAATAACCGCATCATTCTTAAGGAAGTTACTAGAACTCGAAAAATCTTGAGTATTTTGGGCAATGAAACCCTGCCAGTTACTCTTGATCGTCGCAAATTCACACAACGGCTGCGGTGTTTTAAACATCGCCTTAACACCCAATCTAAAAGAGATTAGCAATTGCGGATCCTGCGGAGCACACAAGTTAAAGTTACTCAAAATACCACCAGTCGAAATAATATCCTCCGCAATCAAACCAACTGCTTCGCCACCAACCGATTCAAAATAATCAACAGCTAACTTTTGTGGATCACGGAATTCCACCAACGGATCCCCCGCCGCTCCACCCGAAACCAACTTAGTGGCAATCGTATAAGCTGCCTTGTCAGCCGCGAACTGCAGCAAGTTAATCAAACCCGTAAAAATGACACCAGACAATGCTTTTTTACCCAATTCCTGAGCCTTTTCCATTTGCGCTTTTTCATAAGCGATCAGCTCTTCAGTTGACATGTTGGCCGTATCGACAACTGGCACTTCTGCTCTCGCCACCGCTGGCTGTACTGCCGCCACTACTATCGGCGTCAACAACAATAGCCCCAAGGCTAAAGCTTTCAATTGTTGTCCGAACCTATTACTCATATTCTATGGTGTTGGTTGAGTAGTATCCGTCGTCGCCGTTCCCCCAGCACTAGCCACAATTTTGGCCAACTCACCAGAACTCTCCAACTGATCAACTACCCCGATATATGCCTGTTTAAGTTGATCAGCCGTCATTGCATCAATCTGCGCTTGCGTCGCCCCAGATTGCAGCAGCATCGCCTTAATTTCATCGGTCGTAGCTGCTAATAAATTAGCTTTCAAAGCTGCCACTGGATCGACATTAGTTGGCGCTACTGGTGCCGCACCAACATCCGGCGTCGTCAAAGTCACCTTATTCGCCGTATTTGAACAGACCTTACCTTCCGCACACAACGGATCAGTGCCAGCGTTAATTTCCGTCCCATCCTCAATGCCATCACCATCACTATCACTCAAATATGGACTCGTTCCGTACACGTTCAGCTCATCATAATCATTAATCCCATCAGCATCTGTATCCAATTTCTTCTGCGCCGTAATCTGCGCCTGCTGCTGCTGATCCGCCGTCAAAAAATGGTTACCGGTATAAGTAATTTTAAATGGCGCATTCAAATGCGTCCCCATGTAAAACATCCCCATGACGACAGCCAAACTCCCAGTGGCGACAACCACTGCATAACCAACTTTCTCTTGCCGCGTAAAAACGTGGCGAACAGCTTTAGTTACTTCAATATTATCGGCCATAGGCACAAATCTGTCTGCAACCCTGAGATGACAAGAGTAGTATAACAAAAATACTCATCACTGAGTACAAATGTATGCACAGGTTATTAACCTAGGTGCTCAGCTAATTTATTCCAGTGTTCAACAGTCAGTTCTTCGGCCCGCGCCTTATCGCTAAACCCCTCTTTAACGAGCCAACTCTTAACCCGCTCAGCCTCACCAAAATTAGCTTTCACTAAATTCCCAGTCAGTAACTTTCGGCGATTAGCAAAACCCGCCTTAGCCAGCGCTATAACTCTACTGGGGTCAGGTCGTTTATTGTAGCCTTTTGTAAAATCCCTTAATGTTTTGAGCACCAGTACCATCGAATCCACTTTAGGTGCTGGAAAAAACGCCCCCGGCTTTACAATACAAACTCGTTCAGCTACTGCATACACCCCAATCGCCACACTAAGCACACTCATATGCCCCGGCAAGGCCAACATTCTCTCCCCCACCTCTTTCTGCACCATGATCACCAACCTAGCCGGCGGATTTCGCGCCTCCAACGCCTTCATTACAATCGCACTCGCCGCATTATAAGGAAGATTCCCAATCAGCAACCACGGTTCCTCCCCAAACTCCAACGAATCATAATCAAACGCCGCCGCATCCGTCTTAATAATCTTCGCCTGTGGATAATCTGTGCTTAGTTGCTCTATCAGCTCACCGTCAGCCTCCAGCAACGTCAGGTTCTTCACTCCACCCAACTCCTTCGTCAACGCCCCCGTCCCCGGCCCTACTTCCACCACAAACTTAAAAGCCGCCAGCTCTGCCGCGAGGGTAATCTTCGCAATCACACTCTGATCATGCAAAAAGTGCTGCCCAAATGACTTCTTTGGCCTTACCATACCGGGCGTACAACTAATCCTCCCTGTCTTAAAACCTTAAAACCCTCCTGCCCCAATTCAATAATCGTACTCGGCGGCACGACCGGCAAATCCCCCGCATCAATATACGCATCAGGCTGATTTTCCACTTCTCCGTACGTCGCCAAAATATCCGCCACTTTGTAAATATCCGCTGCTCCCGAAGCATTCGCACTCGTTGCCACCACCGGCAACCCCAACCCCAGCGCCAAAGCCGACGCCACTTTGCTCGACGACACGCGAACCGCATGCCTATTCTTATTCGCACACAAAGGCGACAAGATCGACGCAGGCTGCCTCTCCGCCACCAGTGTCAACGGCCCCGGCCAATAATGTTGCGCCAACCGGCTGGAATAAGTCCGCAAATAAATATACTTCGTCGCCTCCGCCAAACTCGGCAAAATCACGGACAACGCCTTCGCCTCCGCCCGCCCCTTAATCGCAAAAATTCTTTCCACCGCCTCCACATTAGTCGCATCACAACCCAAACCGTATGACGTTTCCGTCGGATACACCAAAACTCCGCCGTCTTTCAACAGCTGAATCGCCTCCGCCAAATCATCAACGGTTAATCGTTTCATAAATTATCTGAACACCTCCATGAACCAGTCATAAGTCAAACGTAACCCATCCCTAAAGCTCGTCTTCGGCTCCCAGCCCAATCGCGCTCTCGCCGACGAATTATCCAACACGCTCCGCATTGTCTCTCCCGCTCTCATCGGCAAGTACTGAAGCGGATGTTCTTGTCCATGAATCACCACCAGCTCATCAAACACTCCCTGCACCGAAGTCTCAATCCCCGTACTCACATTTACTGCGCCCACAAAGTCGCCCGCAATTGCCGCCATTAACGCCGCCACCGCGTCATACACAAACAAATAATCCCGCGTCGTAGCGCCATCACCAAAAATCACCGCCGGCTGGCCAGTCAATAAACGATTTAAAAATATCGAAATCACATTGCCCTCCTCACCCAGTTTACTCGCCTGTTGTCGCGGCCCGTAAATATTAGCAAAACGTAACGCCACATAAGGCAAACCATGCGTCTTGTAATACGCCGCCAAATAATACTCAAACACCTGCTTACTCACACCATACGGAGTAGCGGGACAGCAATTTTCAACGAGCGGCGTCGGCTGCAGCGGATGATCTCCGTAAATTGCCCCACCACTGGAAGCAAAAACCATCTTTTTGACGCCAGCCACTCGCGCACGCTCTAATAACTCCAACGAATCAACAATATTACGCCCAGCATCATGGAGCGGATCAGCAATACTCTTGGTGACACTAATCTGCGCTGCCAAATGACAAATTACGTCCGGCTTCTCTTCCGCCAACACGCTCACCATTCGCTCATCATTAAAATCCATCTTATAAACCGTCGCCTGCTCATTCGGGTAACGCCTCTTCTCCCGCTGATGATGGTCGACGACTACGACACTGTGCCCAACACTAACCAGCGCATCGACCAAATGCGAACCAATAAACCCTACGCCACCAGTTACTAAAACTTTCATAAACGATTCTTATACCAAGCAATCGTCGACGCCACACCCTCCCCTAATCTCATCGCTGATTCCCAACCTAACTCACTCCTAGCCTTCATCGACCCTAACGCCACGTACTTCACCTCATCCTTTACCTCTGATCGAGCTACTTCTCCTGGCGTCACCCCGATTTCATCAGCGACCATCGCCAACAGCTCACGCGTCGTCGTCTCCACCCCAGTTCCAATATTATAAACTCCATTAACCTCACTCTCAGCCGCCAACATTAATGCCGCCACCACATCGCCAACATAAACATAATCTCGCGTCGTCAGCCCGTCATTATTGATAATTACTGCTTCTCCGGCCAATAACTTCCGCGTAAAAATCGCAATCGCCCCACACTCTTTACTCCCATCCTGACGCGGCCCATAAACATTGCTCAAGCGCAACGCCACGTAGTCGAGCGCGTACAAAGCCCGGTAACAATGCAAATAACGCTCCCCGGCCAACTTACTCACCGCATACGGTGTCAGTGGTTGCGGCAGCTCATCTTCACTCGTCGGCCTATTCTCCGCCTGACCATAAACCACGCCTGTGCTAGCAAAAACAACCTTCTTTACACCAACCATTCTCGCTGCTTCTAGCACGTTCAACATCCCAATAATATTATTCTCCGCATTCATGACCGGTTCGCGCACACTCTCCCGGTCATCTGCATGTGCCGCCAAGTGAAAAACAATCTCCGGCGCTTCGTCTATAAAAATCTGCCGTACCACCGCATCGCGAATATCACACTGTTCATACTGCACCAATGCATTGCGCCGCTCCTCGCTCGGCGTCTCTTTATCGATAACAATGACTTTACAGCCAGCCTTAACCAACGCATCGCACAAATGCGAGCCAATAAACCCCGCTCCGCCCGTTACGATCGCCTTCGAGTACTTCATAGATTTACCCAAAGTAACACTCTTCGCGTCTCTAGGCAACAGCATTACGAACTTCAGCATCACTTCGCAAATAAGCCTCCATAAATGGCGTCAAAGCCCCGTTCAGCACCGCCTCCGTATCCGGCGTCTCTACGGACGTCCGATGATCTTTAACTAACTTATACGGGTGCAACACGTAACTCCGAATCTGATTACCCCATTCCGCACTCTTATGCTCGCCCTTAATATCGCTGAGCGCCGCCGCCCGTTCCTTCACCATAATCAAATGCAAGCGCGACTTTAGCACTTTCATGGCCGTTTCTTTATTTTGCGACTGCGATCGCTCATTCTGACAACTCACCGCAATCCCCGTCGGCAAGTGGGTAATCCGTACCGCCGAGTATGTCGTATTTACACTTTGTCCACCCTTACCCGACGACAAGAACGTATCAATCCGCAAATCATCATCCGGAATTACCAGCGCTTTCTCGTCGACCTCATCAAATTCTGGCAACACCTCCACCAAGGCAAACGTGGTGTGGCGCATCTTCTCCGCATCAAACGGCGAAATCCGCACTAATCTATGAACACCCGCCTCACTCCGCAACCAACCATACGCAAACCGACCGCGCACCATCATCGTCAAACTCTTATACCCCGTCTCCTCGCCTCGCGATTCATCCAGCACCTCTACCTTCCAGCCTTTCTCTTCCGCAAATCTGGTATACATCCGAATCAGCATCGCTACCCAATCGAGCGCATCTGTACCCCCGGCCCCCGCATGAAAGGACACAATCGCATTATTCTGGTCGTACTCCCCGCTTAACAACATCTGAAACTCCATCCCTGCAAATCGTTGCTCCAAATCCGTCAGCTGTTTGTCAGTTTCAGCCACCATCTTGTCCTCTCCAGCCTCCTCGGCCATCTGGTCTAAAGTCATTAAATCAGCCAATTCGTTGCGCACGCCATCCCACGCCGCCAACTCTTTCTTCAGCTCTGCCCCTTCCTGCGACACTTTTCTAGCTATTGCCTGCTCCTCCCAAAAACTCGCCTCATTCATCAACCCCTCAATCTCACTAGCTCGCGCTCTCGACTCCTCCAAACCCAAAGCAGTCGACGCCTTGGTCAACCGCTCCTGCAGTTCGTTTAATCGATTTTTTAAGTGAGACATAAAGTCTTTTGTGAGACACTCAGCCTTGTAGAGTGACGGTAGTCAGCAGAGACGAGCGGTATGTCACGCCCCGCAGCGATGGCCGACCCGAGAAACGCTTGACTCGATACATTGGCATCCTTTAGTCGAGTCATCTTGTACGGTGTTTCTGGGCTGAGGCCTTGAGCGAGGAGCGGGACTACCCGAGTCTAGGGCTGACAAGTAATCGATCTACTAGTATCCCATCTCCATCCCACTTGGCGCACCAGCACCCTTTTCTTCCTTAGCAATCTCGGTAATCGCACACTCGGTCGTCAAAATCATAATCGCAATGCTGGCGGCATTCTGCAGCGCTGAACGCGTTACCTTGGCTGGATCGACAATCCCAGCGGCCACCATGTCGACCATCTCACCCGTCATGGCATTCCAGCCCATGTTCCCACTGGCGTTCTTCACGCGCTCCACAATTATACCACCTTCGGTCCCCGCATTCTCGGCAATCTGCCGCAGCGGTGCCTCCAAAGCGCGATCAATAATTTCTTTACCGAGCAACTCATCCCCCGTCATGTTGAGCGAGGCTAGCACCTGCTTAGCTCGAATCAAAGCGACGCCACCACCAGCCACAATACCCTCTTCGATCGCCGCCTTCGTCGCCGCGACTGCGTCTTCAATCCTATGCTTCTTCTCTTTCATCTCAACCTCACTAGCTGCACCAACTTTGATGACAGCCACGCCGCCAGACACTTTCGCGATTCTCTCTCTTAATTTTTCCTTATCAAAATCGCTCTCCGTAGTTTCCAACTGCTTCTTTAAACTAACTACGCGCTCAGCAATAACAGCCTTATCACCAGCCCCCTCCACAATTGTCGTCGTATCCTTGGTCGAAACTACGCGCCTGGCATGACCCAAATCCGTCAGTTCAATATTCTCTAACTTCAAACCAACCTCTGGCGTAATAAACTTGCCGCCTGTCACCACCGCAATATCTTCAAGCATCGCCTTACGCCTATCACCATAACCCGGTGCCTTCACCGCCAACACACTGAGCGTCCCACGCAACTTGTTCAAAACAAGGGTCGTCATCGCCTCCCCGTCAACGTCATCGGCAATAATTACCAGCTCTTTTCGGCCGGTCGCCAATACTTTCTCCAAAATCGGCATGATCGTCTGAATCGAACTGATCTTCTCGCTGGTAATCAAAATCGCAACATCACGATACTCAGCCTCCATCCGGTCGCTATTCGTCACCATGTACGGCGACACATAACCTTTGTCGAACTGCATGCCCTCCACTACGTCGACCTCAATGCCAAAAGATTGGCCTTCCTCCACCGTAATCACGCCGTTCTCGGTCACCTTAGCCATCGCCTCAGCAATCATCGCGCCGATCTCAGCGTCATTCGCGCTGATACTCGCCACTTGCTTAATCGCGTCTCCTGCTACTGGAATCGAAATTCTCTTAATCTCCGCCACCATTGCCAGCACACTCTTCTCAATTCCATGGCGCAAACCCTGAGGATTTGCTCCGGCCGCAACAACTCGCAAACCGTCGGCCACCATTGCCTGCGCCAACACAGTCGCCGTGGTCGTGCCATCCCCCGCCACATCATTGGTCTTACTCGCAACTTCTTTTACCAACGTTGCCCCCAAATTCTCAAGCTTATCCTCCAACTCAATCTCTTTAGCCACCGACACACCGTCCTTCGTCACCAGCGGACTCCCAAACCCACGATCAATAATCACGTTGCGCCCCTTAGGGCCCAACGTCACCTTCACCGCATTGGCCAACTTGTCGACACCAGCCTTAATCTTCTTCCGTGCATCTTCATTAAAAACAATTTGTTTAGCCATATATTTTATTGTACTTAAGTTTTTAGTGAGACACTCAGTCTTTTAGCAGGTCGTTGTCGCGAGAGACTGGCAGGGTGGTCCTCTGACGACGCCAGCCTCGGCCCTGTAATGGCGCCCGAGTCAGACCTGGCCAGCTGAGCTGGCCGAGGTGAGACGGCCAT
>CAITFQ010000033.1 GCA_903891735.1 Candidatus Uhrbacteria bacterium
CGGCTCGGTTGCGCTGTTCGTGATCGAACTGCGGGCTCGTCCGGCGCAGCGTTCGGCTGATCGTGGCCGAGGCTAGTCGGCTGTGGCGACCTGGTGTGGAGTAGGGCGTGCTCGTCCGACTCCACGCCGTCTTTGTTTCTGGTATGATCGAGGTAAGTCGTGGCGAGACTGGCAGGGTGGTCCTCCTCCTAGCCGTCGACACGACCGCCAGGCATGTTTAACTGATTAGATAGTGGACTGGCGACCGGTCATTCTCGTAAAAACCCTTGCTCCTCGTCTTCGCTAGCGCTACGCGAGAGAGCTCGGGGCGAATGACACGGGCCGGTCTTGGCGTCGTCAGAGGACCACCCTGCCAGTCTCTTACGACTTCTCACTCTACAAGACTGAGCGTCTCACTAAAGATTTTATGATCCCAACATCGATAAAAATTAAAAACGGAAAACTGCCGGATAATCCGGGGGTGTATTTTTATTATGATGTGACGGAGAAGCTGCTTTATATCGGCAAGGCGACGAGTTTGAAGCAGCGAGTGGGGTCGTACTTTAATAAGGCGCATGAGGCGCGGATAGAGGACTTGGTGCGGAATATTGCGAGGATTGAGTACATTGAGACGCCAAGTGTGATTGAGGCGTTAGTTTTGGAAGCGAACCAGATTAAGTTGCATCAGCCGCCGTATAATGTGATGCAGCGCGATGATAAGAGTTTTATATATTTGTGTTTAACGAATGAGGATTTCCCGCGACCGGTGTTATATCGCGGTTTCGATCTGGAACGGATGGGGATTGAACCGTTTTCCGCGAAGTTGACGGCCGCCGCTAAAGAAAAGTTTATGGCCGTATATGGCCCGTATATTAGTGGGCGATCGCTCAGGACGGCGCTGGATTTGGTGCGGAAGACGATTCCTTGGTCGACGTGTAGCCCGGGTCAGCCTAAACCTTGTTTTGATGCGCAGATTGGGAAGTGCCCGGGAGTTTGCAGTGGGGCAATTTCTAAAATCGATTATCGCAAAATTATTAAGCAGTTGATGTTGTTCTTTTCAGGTAAGAAAGAGCAATTGTTGCGACAATTAACGAAGGAGATGACGGCAGCGGCGTCGGCTAAGAATTTTGAAGAGGCGGCAAAGTTGCGGAACCGCGTGTTTGCGCTCGAGCATATTCACGATGTTAGTTTGATTACGCGGAGTGATGAGGAAGATGAGCGAAAGAGCTGGAAGACGATTGCTTCGACCAGGCCGTTCATCGATATTAATGGTCGGCTTGAGGCGTATGATATTGCCCATACCTCGGGCACGTCAAATGTTGCATCGATGACTGTTTTTATAGATGGCAAGCCAGCGAAAGAGTTGTACAGGAAGTTTAGAATTAAGACTGTTGAGGGAGTGAATGATGTGGCCGGCATGGAGGAGGTAATGCGTCGACGAATCGCAAGGTCGATTACAACGCCCGGTACTTGGGGCTTGCCGGAGTTGATGATTATTGATGGCGGTGAGGGACAGGTGAATAGGGTGCAGCAAGTGCTTGACGAGCTTGGGGTTAAGACGCCGATTGTGGGAATTGCCAAAGGATTTGACCGGAAGCAGGATAGATTAGTTTACGATGTTAGGAATAAAGAGTTGCAACGCGTGGTGACGACGTTCAAAGAAAAGTTAGCGGAAGTGCGGGATGAAGCGCATAGATTTGCTGGGGCGTATCATCGTGTACTCAGGAGCAAGCGATCTTTAGCAATTCCGCCAGTGGAGCGAAAACCCTAAAGAAAATTAAAAAAGTTTATGCACAAGAACAAACGCCGAACGCGTTTTTTCTTTTTGGTCAGCCTAAAAATGAGTTGTCAGCGATTTGGTGAATAGTGTTGACCACTGGAGTATGGTGGAGTATTGTGGAGGTGTTAGGCAGAAAGTGGGGTTTAACAAGTTTTAAAGTCACACCGCCATGTTCCTTGGAGAATATCATCATTCCATCGACGATAAGGGACGCGTGAGCGTGCCTACGAAGTTTCGCGACGACCTTGTAAAAGGGGCGGTCGTGACGCGGGGTCTCGATACTTCATTGTTCCTGCTTCCCTTGGAGGAGTGGGGTAAGCTTGCCGATAAATTGGCAGGTTTGCCCCTGGGGCAGGCTGATGCCCGTGCGTTCTCGCGCCTCATGTTGGCCGGAGCCATGGACATTAAGCTGGACGGGCAGGGACGATTCGTCATTCCGGAGTACTTACGTGAGTACGCTGGTTTAAAGCGTGAAGTGGTGATAGTAGGCGTCCACAATCGTTTGGAATTGTGGGATGAGGAGGCGTGGCACAAGTATACGGCCCAAACTGAGGCCGATGCCACGAAGATTGCTGAAAAATTGGGGACGCTCGGCGTATGAGCCACGTACCTGTTTTAGCGGCAGAAGTACTTGAGGGTCTGGCCTTACAGCCTGGCATGACCGTGCTTGATGGCACCTTGGGCTTAGGTGGGCACGCGCTTTTGATCCTTGAGGCGACGGCTCCGCATGGCCAACTAATCGGCGTTGAACGAGATAGTCGTAATTGGGCAGTGGCTAAAGAGCGACTGACTAACTACGGCGACCGCGTCACAACTATCCGTGATAGTTACGGCAACATCGCGAGTCACCAAATTCCACCATTGGATGCTGTGTTACTGGATCTAGGTTTTTCCTCGGTCCACGTCGACCAAGCAGACAGAGGGTTCTCTTTTATGCAAGAGGGGCCGCTCGATATGCGCTATGACCAAGGCCAAGAACTGACGGCGGAGGCGATAGTCAACGGTTGGCCACGAGATGATCTGAATAGATTGTTTCGGGAATACGGCGAAGAGCACTACTCGGGCGAGATTGCGAAAGCGATTACCGAGGCCCGCAAGAAACAGCGGATTACGACGACGACGCAACTGGCTGACTTGATTCTCAAGCTAGCTGGCGGACGAGGCGCTATTCACCCAGCGACCAAAGTTTTTCAAGCGTTACGAATTGCGGTGAATGACGAGTTTGGGGAATTGACCCGCGGGTTGACTGAGCTGACAAAATTGTTGAAACCGGGTGGTCGTCTAGTGGTAATCAGCTTTCATTCTTTAGAAGATAGGATAGTAAAAAACTTTATCAAAGAGTCGACTGAACTAGTTGCAGTTAATAAGAAACCAATAATTGCTAGTGACGAAGAGTTGCGCCAGAATCCACGGAGCAGAAGTGCCAAGCTACGAATCGCCAGCAAGCAAGAGCCAACATAATGGAGGTTATGTCTGAGGTAAAAACAAAAATTGCCGCTTTGCTCAGCAATCGAAAGTTGTTGAATATCGTCGTGATTAGTTTGATTGTGGCTTTTGGTTTGCTCTACGTTGTGCAGGTTAACTCGTCTGCCTCACGCGGGTTAGCTTTGCGCCAAATGCAGGATAAGAATGCTACTTTACATATTGCTTATCAAAGTACGGAAGCGAAGATTGATGAGTTGCGGTCGCTCGATAGTGTGATGCAGCGCGAACAATTACTCGGTTTAGTTAAGGCGAGCAAGGTTTCTTATATTACGACAGCCAATAATACGGTGGCTTTGCGTTAAGAGTTTGGTAATGTGCTATACTCTTGGCATCTATGCCAGTGAATGGCCAGTCAGGTCGACCTCGTCCGCTAGTACTTGCTGTACTAGATGGTTTTGGTGTAGCGCCAGACAGTGAGGGTAACGCAGTCACACAAGCCAATACGCCTACGTTTGATCTGTTGACGACGCGTTATCCGGTGATGACGTTGCAGGCGTCGGGCGAAACGGTGGGCTTGAGTTGGGGTGAAATGGGGAACTCGGAAGTAGGACATTTAACTATCGGAGCGGGTCGAGTTTACTACCAGACTTTACCGTTGATTAATCGATCGATTACGGATGGTAGTTTTGCTGCTAACCCAGCGTTTGCTGAGGCTTTTGCGCATGTTAAGCGGACCGGTGGGACGCTGCATCTTTTAGGTATTGTGTCGGCCGGAAAAGTGCATGGCTATGACGAGCATTGTGTGGCGTTGTTGAAGCTGGCTAAGACGCAGAAAATAAATAAGGTGGCAGTGCACGCGATTTTAGACGGACGGGATACGTTGTATAACTCAGGTATTGATTTTGTGACTAAATTGGAGTCGACCATGAGCGAATTGGGTGTCGGCCAGTTGGCGAGTTTGTCCGGCAGGTATTTTGCGATGGATCGCGATAACCGCTGGGATCGCGTAGAAAAGGCGTATAAGGCGATAGCTTTGGGTGTGGGAGCGACGACGACGTCGGCTAGTGAGGCGATTCGTGAGGCGTATGCGAAAGAGGTTTATGACGAGGAATTTCCACCGACTGTGTTGACGAGTAAGGGCGAGCCGGTGGCACCAGTTAAGACTGGGGACAGTGTGATTTTTTTCAATTTTAGACCGGATCGGGCGCGGGAGTTAACTAAGGCGTTTGTTTTGCCGTCGTTTGAGGGTTTTACGCGGGAGTATATTCCCAATGTTTGTTTTGTAACGATGGCGGAGTATGAGGCGAAGTTGCCGGTGTTGGTGGCCTTTCCGCCGGTGTTGATTGCTAATACTTTAGCCCAGGTGCTGAGTGACAATGGTTTAGTGCAGTTGCACATTGCCGAAACGGAAAAGTACGCGCACGTGACGTTTTTTATGAACGGGACGCGCGAGGCCCCGTGGTTGAATGAGGATAGGGTGATTATCCCATCGCCGGCAGTGGCGAGTTATGATAAAGCGCCGGAGATGTCAGCGCGTTTGGTGACGGATAAAGTGGTGAAAGAGATTGGACTTGGCAACTACGATGTAATCATTATGAATTTGGCCAATGCTGATATGGTCGGCCATACGGGCGATTTGGCGGCGACTAAGAAAGCGGTGGAGTGTTTGGATGATTGCGTGAAGGATTTGGTTGAGGCGGTGCTGGCGGCGGATGGGGTGCTGTGTATTACGGCGGATCACGGCAATGCGGAGGAGGTGCAGAATTTGCAGACGCATGACGTCGACAAAGAGCACAGCACGAATCCGGTGCCGTTTTGGATTGTGGGTAAGAAGTATGAAGGTAAAGCCTCGGCTAGCGGTGACGTGCCAAATGGCGACCTATCGCTGGTGCCACCGATTGGCATGTTGGCTGATGTCGCGCCGACGATGTTAGCGATTTTAGGCTTGCCGCAACCGCCGGAGATGACGGGGACGAGTTTGATTTAGAGATTATGAAGTTTGATCAAACAGTAGCGATTTACTTGAGGCGGCATTTGGATAAGGCGCCGCGAGCGTGGAATTGGTTGGCGCGTTATGCGATGTACGTTTATGTGTTGGCTGGATTGGCGTTTTTGTTGGTGTTGAGTCCAGCTACCTGGCTGACTCACTTGCTCTTGCCAGCCGCGGCTTGTTATTTGGCGACGTTGCTAGTGCAGGTGGTGATTAGGCGACCGCGACCAAACGCTTTGCCACACGGTTTTAAATTGTGGATTAATACTTATTCTTTTCCGTCGGCGCATGCAGCGATGAGTTTTGCGGGCGCGGTGTTGTTGTCCGCAGCGGCGGCGAGTTTGTGGTCGGGGTTGTGGATATTAGTGCTGATTGCGACTTTAGGTTTAGCGCTTAAAATTGCGGTGTCGCGCATAATTGTTGGCGTGCACTATCCGTCAGATGTGATAGCTGGAGCCTTGTTGGGCGGGGCGTTGGCGACTTTGTTTGTCTTGTTGTTGGGGTAGCTCGTTAGCTGCTTGTTGTGTTATTATATATATAATATGAAGTTAAAAGTTCACAGTGAAATACCAGACTCAATTGGTGATATTAAGGAAACTAATTCGGCGAAGGGGCTGACGTTTAAGATAGCAACTTATTCGGATGCAGCAGATATGGCTGCGCTGCCTAGTAATTCTAGGGCTAGATTGCGAGTCTCAACAGTAGAAAAAGTAAATAAGACAAATGGCCGTAAGGAGGCGCTTGAGGACATTAAAGCAAGGCCATACGGAGAATTGCGAGAGATCGCTAGATCTTTGGATGAGGAATTAAAAGTTGTACCTGAACATGCAAGAACGGATGAAGAGTTGCATTCAAACATTAAGACACAAGCCCGGCTCGATGAGCTGAGAAGATATTTAGTTGGTGATATTGAGTTAGAGAAAGAACGGGCTAAGGTTTATGAGGAACCAACGCAGGTAGTTAAAAGCGAGCAGAAGACGCCAAGAAAATGGTGGAAGATGCCAGCTATAGCGTTGGGTACAGTCGGTGCCGCGGTCGTGGGCTGGTTTGGATTTAAGGGAGTTGATGAAGCGAAAACGGAAGCGGTTAAGGAGCCGCAAACAATGGTGGATAATGCGCCTCATGAAGAACTTGCCAAGCTGGAAATTAAGTCTGCTGAGGCTCCATATAGTGTTAGAGCAGGCAAAGAGTCGTCAGCCGAGTCGACTTCATATAGTGTTAAAGCGGGTGATACGGTTGATCGAATTTTACGTGATTTAATTGCGGCTTTAGATCATCCAGTTTCGGACAAGCTGTTGCTTAAGGCTTATCATCAAATTCTCAAGGATAATAATTTGCAGGAAAGAGTGGTGGGCAATAAGACGATGGTTGATATTAAGGTCGGTGACGCCTTATCTTTAGCAGGCGCGCAAATTATTCTGAACGAACAGGCTGATAACCGAATTGACAAGAAGATTGTTAAATCGACGGATGAGAAAGTATCGATGCTGAATTTAGATGAGTCGCATGATGAGCTGCAATTGAAGCCGACGGCTACTTGGGATACTGCCGCACCGTTGGTTGAAACTACTGTTTTAGAATCGTCCGATAAGATGCCGGAAGTTCGTGATATACAGCGGGTGGAAGGTCATGGAGGAATTCTTAAGTTGATTCACCGAAAATTAAGGGAGAGTGGTTTGCGTGTTACGAGTCAACGGGCTTCATTTTTAATGCAGCTAGCCATTGATGATAGTATTGCTGAACTGAGAGGACTGGCGGCGAGTGGAAAAATTAAAAAATGGAAATATACCGCTATTCCAGAAGGTGCCATGATTGATTGTTCGACGGTTGACTTAGTGGTTGACGGGTGGAAGGCAGAGCGTGATAGTACCGGTAAATCCAAGACTGTTCCTGAGACGGTGAAAGCTATGGGTTTGATTTGGAGTGGCAATGTGGAGATGCCGGAACAGCAATAAATTTGAGGCTTGCGAGCTACTCTCTTACTTGCTAAGATAGGGTTTTATTATGTCCCAAGAAAGTAATAAAATTCAAGCAGTTATTTTAGCTGGCGGTAAGGGCACGCGCTTGGCGCCGTTGACCGACTTTTTGCCAAAGCCGCTGGTGGCAGTCGGCGGCGTGCCGATGATTTTGCATATCCTGCAGCATTTGCGGCGGGCGGGGATTATACGGGTGGCGATTGCGACGGCGCATTTAGGGCATTTGATTGAGCAGGCGTTGGGAGATGGGAGTTTGATGGGATTAGCGATTTCCTATTTGCGTGAACCGGAGCCAATGGGTACGGGTGGTTGGGCTAAGTTGATTGATTGGAGTGAGCTCGACGATCATTTTTTGGTGTTGAATGCAGATAACATTTTTTGGATTGATGTTCCAGCTTTTATGGCGCGGCATTTGGGCGATAATAGCATCGCGACGTTGTCCGCAATCGAGTTGCCGAGTGAGGCGATTATGAATTACGAGATTTTGCGGCCGACAGCTGATAAGACCAGACTCGATGCTTGGGTGGATAGGTCACGGACGGTGGAAGAGTTGGCGGATAAGCAGAGCGGGTTTATTAATTCTGGTTGGTATATAATGACGCCACGGGTGCGGGAGTTTGTCGACGACATTTTGCCGATCTCGAATGAGGCGCATATTTGGCCTAAACTGGCAGCAGCGCACGAGAGTATTGGTTTTTATCACGCGACTGAACCGTGGTTTGACTCGGGCACGCACGAGCGATTGGCACGCGTTGAAGATTTCTTAAAAAATAATCCGACTTATAACTTTGGCTATGGCGAATAAGTTGGTGATTGGTGGAATGGCAGTTACGTTAGCGGTTATTGTTTTTTTATCGATCGTTATTCACCAGGTTAATCGTTTTTGGTTAGCTAGTCCTAAAGCTGAGGCTCAAACTTACGAAGTGCAGATTTTACCTAGTGATTCGTTGAGTAACTTGGCGCCGGTGTTGGCTGCCGATAAACTGGTTAATCCGTTTTGGTTTAAGGTTTATACTAAGGTTTTCGGAGGCGAGACTGGGATTGATGTCGGTACATACTCGATTAGCGAAGGCATGAGTTATGCGGAGATTATTGCGACCTTGCATAACGGTCAGGCCAACGAAGTTACTTTAACGATTCCTGAAGGTTTTACGATTAAACAGATGGGAGAGCGGGTCACGGCTTCGTTTTCAACGATAGCGGCTGATGATTGGGCACATGCGACTGGTCAGTTTTCACCAGAAGAAAGTTTGCCGTTTGTGGTGGCGGCCGGGAAGCCAGATGGCGTCGACTTAGAAGGTTATTTATTTCCGGATACTTACAATTTTGAGCAGAGTGCGACAGCGGATGATATTGTGACGAAATTGGTGACGACGATGGCGGAGAAAGTACAGACGGTTAACTTGGCGGCTCAAGTCGGGACGGATAAGCCGTTTAAGAGTTTGCATGAGGCGTTGACGTTAGCGTCGATATTAGAGAAAGAGGTGCGAACACCGACGACCATGGCGAATGTGGCGGATATTTTCTTGAAGCGCTTGGCGGTCGGTATGGCGTTGCAGGCGGACAGCACGGTTAACTATGTGACCGGGGGTGACAGCCCTAGTGTGTCGTTCGATGATTTGAAAATCGATTCGCCTTATAACACTTATATGTACCCTGGTTTGCCGCCTGGTCCGATTAGTAACCCGGGGTTGAACGCGTTGGCGGCGGTGGCGAGTCCGAGTCAGAATCCATACTACTACTTTTTGACGGATGATGAGGGAAATGTGTATTACGCGGCGACGAATGAGGAGCACGCAGCCAACAAAGCTAAGTACTTAAAATAGTATGAAAGAATTTGTTTTAAGTGGCGGCGGTGGCTTTGGTAACAGAAAAATTGATTACGAGGCGGAGTTGAATGACGAGCAGCGACCGGCGGTGATGGAGAGTGATGGCGCGGCCTTGGTGTTGGCTGGGGCGGGTAGTGGTAAAACGCGGGTGATTACTTATCGCGTGGCGTGGTTGTTGGATCATGGTGTGCCGCCTGAGAGAATTTTGTTGTTGACGTTTACCAATAAGGCGGCGAAGGAAATGGTCGGGCGGGTGGAGAGTTTGCTTGGTGTTTATCCGCACGGGCTGTGGGCTGGGACGTTTCACTCGATTGCTAATCGAATACTCCGGATGTACGGGAGTCATATTGGTTATGGCTCAAATTTTTCGATTTTGGATGAGGAGGACGCGAATGATTTGATTAAGTTGTGCGTGAAGCAGTTGAAGATTGATTCAACGAATAAACGATTTCCTGGGGCGTCGGTGTTGAAAAGTATCATTTCTTACCGACGAAACGCGGCGTTGACGATGCAGATGGTGCTGGAGCGCAAGCACCCGCATTTTTTACCACTGATAGCGGACATTGAACGGGTGAGTAATTTGTACGAACAGCAAAAGCAAGAACAGCAAGCGATGGACTTTGATGACTTGTTAACGATTTTTTTGCGCTTGTTGACTGAGCAACCGCATATTAAGGAGAAGTTGGCGACGCAGTTTGCTTATATTTTGGTCGACGAGTTTCAGGATACCAACGTGATTCAGGCGGATATTGTCCATGCCTTGTCGTCGATTAATAATAATGTGCTGGCGGTGGGTGATGACGCGCAAAGTATTTATTCTTTCCGAGCGGCGGAGATTCGCAATATTTTGGATTTTCCCAGGCGTTATACCGACGCTAAGATGTTTCGTTTAGTAACTAATTATCGCTCAACGCCACAGATTTTGGCGGTAGCGAACAGCGTGATCGCTAACAATGATAACCAGTTTGCTAAGGAGTTGGTGGCGGCCGTGGGGGACGGCGAGTTGCCAGCGTTGGTGCCAGCAAATTCCGCCAGTCAGGAGGCGCAGTTTGTGGTCGAGCAAATGTCGACCTTGCTCAATGCTGGGGCGAATTATAGTAGTTTGGCGGTGTTGTTTCGGGCTGCTTTTCACTCGCAGCAAGTTGAGTTTGAGTTGATGAAGCGGGGCATTCCCTATGAGTATCGCGGCGGCATGAAGTTTTTTGAGCGCGCGCATGTGAAGGACGCGTTGGCGCATTTGCGAGTGATGCATAACGTGCGGGACGCGATGGCCTGGAACCGAGCGCTGATGTTGCAGCCGGGACTCGGACTTACGACAGCAAATAAGATTGCGGCGACAGTGGCTGCGATGACCGATATCGCGCAAGCGGTTGGGTCGACGCCAACGACGGCCGCTAAAGCAGCCCAAGGTTGGGCGGGAACGCAGCGAATTTTGCGAGCGATGTTAACGGCGAGCCCGAGCATTGCCGAAATGTTGCGGGCGTTTGCGGGTAGTGAAGATTACCGCGCTTACATGGAGAATGAGTATCCCAACTGGCAAGAACGATTAGAGGACGTGGAGCAGCTGGCCACTTTTGCCGAGCAGTATGATGACATGGCCGCGTTTTTGGATGCGGTGAGTTTGACGGCGGACTTTGGGGCGAGAGTTGACGATCCGAGTAAGCCGAAGCGGGAGACGCAAGAAGACAGCGTCGTCCTGTCGACGATTCATCAAGCGAAAGGGTTGGAGTGGGATACGGTCTTCATTATCAACTTATCGGAAGGCGGGTTTCCGAGTGGGCGGGCGATGGATGAAGAAGGAGGTTTGGAGGAGGAGCGCCGCTTGTTCTATGTGGCATCGACTAGGGCGCGACAACGACTTTTCCTGACTTACCCGATTACGGCCGGTTATGAGAATGTGGAGCTGCGGCAACCGTCGATTTTCTTGAGTGAAATACCGAAGAATCAGTACGAAGAGATCAAGTTGCGTTACGGCGGGGATTGGAGCAATATTGGGAGGACGTCGCGGGTTGCAGTGGCGCGAGGGCAGACCGATGATTGGGACGAGCCGACGATTGTGCTTGACGACACAGGCGAGACGGTACGCAAGCCGATGCCGGGATCGTTTCTTCGCGGGATAGATGAGTTATAATGGCCTCGCCGAAGCTCGGCGGAGGCTCAGGCTCGACGCAGGATCGACGGCTGGCGTCGTCAGAGGACCACCCGACAGCTGCTGGCTCCCAACGACCTGCTACAAGACTGAGCGTCTCACTAAAAATTTTATCGATGATATGAACTACTACGAAGCCTCACTCGCAGCGTACAAAAAAAATCATGGCGTTTACACGACGGCGAGTAAGATGCCGCTCGAGAGTAAGGATGATTTGTCGACAGCCTACACGCCAGGGATTGCGGAGCCGTGCCGGCAGATTGCGGCTGATCCGAGTCTGGTTTATGAGTTGACCATGAAAGGAAATAGCGTCGTCGTCGTCAGTGATGGCTCGGCGATTTTGGGCTTGGGCAATATTGGCCCATTGGCGGGCTTGCCGGTGATGGAAGGCAAGAGCGTGTTGTATAAGAAGTACGCCAATGTCGACGCGATTCCGTTGGTGCTGGCTAGTCAAGAGGTCGACGAGATTATTGAAGCGATTAGAATGATTGCGCCGACGTTTGGCGGCATTCACTTGGAAGATATTGCGGCACCGGCTTGTTTTGAGGTGGAACGTAGATTGTCCGCCATGCTCGATATTCCGGTCATGCATGACGATCAGCACGCTACGGCGATTGTTACGTTGGCGGGGTTGATCAATGCGTTGAAGGTGGTCGGTAAGAACATCGGCGAAGTGAAAATTGTTATTAACGGGGCGGGTGCGGCTGGGTTGGCGATTGTGAAGTTGTTGCTGGCGGCTGGGGCCAAGCATCAGGTCGTACTCGACTCGAAGGGGATTATTGCGGTGGGACGTGAAGGGATGAACAGTGATAAGGATGAGTTTGCGAAGATTATTAACGTCGAAGGTCGAACTGGCACGTTGGCTGAGGCGATGGCGGGGGCTGACGTTTTCATCGGTGTCAGTAAGCCGGGATTGGTCAGTGTTGAGATGGTGAAATCGATGAACGAAAAATCTATTGTGTTTGCCCTGGCGAATCCGGAGCCAGAGATTTTGCCGAGTTTGGCGGCGGAGGGTGGCGCCGCGGTGATTGCTACGGGTAGATCAGATTTTCCGAATCAGATTAACAATGTGTTGGTCTTTCCAGGTTTGTTCCGCGGCTTGCTCGACTCGCGCGTGAAGACGCTGACTGACGAAATGCGGTTGGCGGCGGCGCAGGCGATTGCGGAGTTGGTACAAAATCCGACGGCCGATAAGATTGTGCCAGCGATTACTGAGGTTAACCCAGCGCCGTTTGTGGCGGCGGCGATTGCTAAGCTGAAAGTTTAGTATGAACCATATGTACCGCCATCATTCGTCAGTTGGGCGCCAGCGACAAGGGTCGTCCTGGGTTGGTGGTGCGGTGAAAGTTCTCCTGGTACTGCTAGTTTTTGTTGGCTTGTTTATTTTGTTGGTGCGTTGGTTTAGACATGATGGCAAGAAACCCGTAGACAAGACTGATGATAGTGCAGGATTAGCTGCCGTAGTGACCACGCCGGCAGCCGCCGCGGCCGTCAATGAACCAGCGACGATTAGTCTCCAGCCGGTGAACGGGGTGGCGGCAAGTGCCACAGCCACCAGAACTCATGAGGCCGGCGCTTTCACTTTGACTTTACTGGCTCAGCTGCCAGCCATCGACAATACGACTGAGGCTTATGAGGCTTGGTACATTAAGCCGGGTTTAACCGATTTCTTCTCCTTGGGTGACTTTTATCCGCGGGAGGATGGGGCTTGGGGACTGGTGTGGACCGTTACTGATGCTCTAGCTAGGCCGGATTTGGGAGAATTCGACAAAATCTTGATAACGCGAGAAGCTCGTGATGGCGACCCAGCGCCGAGCACGAATCAGATTTTACAAGGGGAGTTTTAAACTATGAATATTGCCATTATCGGAACGGGCTACGTCGGCCTAGTAAGTGGAGCAGATTTTGCTAATCGAGGGCATCAGGTGATTTGTGTTGATATTAACGAGGAGAGGATTGAAGGTTTGAAAAGGGGAGTGATGCCGATAAGTGAGGCGGGGTTGCCGGAGCTGGTGGCGGCTGGTGTTAAGGCTGGGCGATTGTCGTTTACGGTTGACGCGGTGGCAGCGATGAGTGAGGCGGAGATTGTTTTTTGTTGTGTCGGTACGCCGTTGGGCGAGGATGGCAAGGCGGATTTGAGGATGATTTTTGAGGTGGCGAGGAATTTTGGGAAGGTGATTACGAGGCCGACGATTTTAGTTAATAAGTCGACCGTGCCGGTAGGGACAGCGGTTAAGTGCGATGAGATTATTAAAGAGGAGTTACGTCAACGAAATTCAGAAATTCCCGATTCCCGACCTGACCCCTTTTTTGCAGTGGTGGCGAATCCGGAATTTTTGAGCCAGGGGACGGCGGTGCGGGATACGGCCAGTCCGAGTAGGATTATCGTCGGGTCAGATGATGCTTGGGCGGTGGCGCAGATGAAGTTGGTTAATGCTTCGTTCATCGCTGCAGGCGTGCCGCTGCTCGTTATGAGTCGGTCAAGCGCGGAGTTGGCTAAGTGTGCGGCTAATGCGTTTTTGGCAACCAAGATTAGTTTTATTAATGAAATTGCTAATCTTTGTGAGAAGGTTGGGGCTAACGTCGACGATATTGCGGCGAGCATGGGACTAGACAAGAGAATCGGCCCAGCGTTCTTGAATGCGGGTATTGGTTACGGTGGCGGGTGTATTCCTAAAGATACGACGGCGTTGATTGCGACGGGGCA
>CAITFQ010000034.1 GCA_903891735.1 Candidatus Uhrbacteria bacterium
AGGCACACTCTTTCCCTACACGACGCTCTTCCGATCTGGGTCAAATCCAAAATCGACGTCACACTTGGCTGCACATCCTTCGCCCGCCAACACTTTCCGGGCTTACTCACCGGTTCAAACCGCACCCAACTCCCACCAGGCAAGCGTTCTTGCAACTCTCGTTCCATCTCGTTCATCGCCATGCTCCCGAGCGGTCCTTTACTCACCTGCCAATAACTCTGCCCAAACGGCAGCGGCAACAACACCGCTTGCGCCAGCATCACCCCTCGTGCATCATCGATAACGAGTCTTTCAACCTGTCGACCCAACGATTTTTGAAACTCCCCCCACTCCCAGGTCTGCAAAAACGCCCCCGACTTGGGCGCAAATTTCTTCACTAAATTATTCCATGCTAAGCGCTCCATAATTATCGTGTTCGACCTAACATTTTAAGCGCTTCCTTCATTCTCTCCTCCATAGTTTTCCCGCTAATCTTGGGCAATATCGCCACAACCACTGGCCGCTGATAACCCAGGCTCATTAAAGCTTCTAGCAAATCATTTTCCCCCGTCGTCATGCTCTCCTCGCTATCCACTAAAACTCCCTTGAGCTCCAAAATTATTTTCTGCGCCGTCTTCTTGCCGACGCCCGAAATACTCGTCAAAAATCCTAAATCTCCCGCTTGAATATTACTCCTCAGTGCCGCCTCACTCCCGGAAGCCAAAATCTTCTGCGCCATCTTCGGGCCGACGCCATCAATCCCCGTTAGCCGATGAAAAAACTCTAGCTCCTCCCGTGTCCTAAACCCATACAAATCATATTTATCCTCGCGAATCACCTCCGCAATATACAATCTCACAGCTTCGTTCAACTCACCCAAACTCCTCCCCGAAGCCACCCGATAGCCGACGCCATTCACTAACAAAACCACACCTTCTGGCTCCATTATCGCTATCGTCCCTTCCAAAAAAGCAATCATACCCCTTCGTTATACCGCGTCAGCAATTCCCGAGCAACCTCAATCCGTCGTACCAGCTCGGCCGTATGTTCACCCACCTCAACCGTATGACTCTTATCTCGAATCGCTAACCACACCTGTTCCATCAACACCCCACGTTCCGGTCCAAACGGCGTGTTCAGCAACTTAAACACCTGCTCCCCGCTTATCCCCGCCTTATCCAGCGCCTCTTTATACTGCGCTTTCCTCACACTCTCTGCCTTTCTCACCCGCACCGAGTGTCGCTCTGGACACGCCTCTCTCTCCGCCCGCCACATATTAATTAGCAACTGCGTCTGCACTTTCTGCTTCCCCTTTTCTTCAACCACACACCCCACCACCGCATCCAAATACGCCACCGCCACCAGCAAATCAAGGTAGACGTCGACATTCAGCCCCGCCTTCCCAGCCCGTGCCATCATCACCTCGTACTTACTAATATCGATTTTATCTGTAAACGAACCAATCACCTCAATGTGATAACGAATAAGCTCGGTCAGTAGTTTCGCATTAGCTACCGGCACCCCAAAATTCTGCAACAACTCTTGGCGCATCACCGTGTGCTCGGCCGTCACCGCCAACCCCGCATGCTCCGGCCAATGCGCCGCAATCTGGTACTCCTCGTAGAAGTCGATCATGTTCTGCACCTCATCACTCTCTCGCTGAGCCACAAACGCCCGGTACAACTTGTCGTATCTCACCTTCTCAACCTCCGTCGCTGGCGTCATCCCCTCTGTACGCCGCACCATAAACCCCGCCGCCGCCCCTGGCGATCCCTCGGGCGCATCAAACGCCAACGTCGCTGGTTTCGCCGCATCATGCGTGCACGCAAACACGGTCAGCAAATCACGATACTTCTCGAGTGTCTCTTGTAATTCAGCAATCTCCAACCACAAATCCTTTTCCCGCACCAACTCCTCAATTTCTAAAAGATTCCCCTCCCCCAAAACTCCTACCAAAATTCGCTCAATGTGACTCGCCAACTTCGGCCCCTCGCAATGCCATTGCCCACCCTGTGGAGTCGTCCGCCAAGCCACCAAACTCGGCACAATCTCCTCCGCTTTCGCCATCACTTCCTTCGCCTGATTTCGCACACTGGTCGACGCCAAACCTAAAAACCAGTCGGTAAAC
>CAITFQ010000035.1 GCA_903891735.1 Candidatus Uhrbacteria bacterium
ATAGTTTGTATCTGCTCGACGTCGACGCTCAGAATCCAATCTTGCTGGCCACGACTGGCGACATTTTTGATTATGATGATAGCCATAACTTGCTAGCTTGGAGTGATGGACTGGAGTTGCATACTTTTAATCTGGCGAACAGCGAACAGAAATTCATTACCCGACAAAGCAAAGCGATTATTGCCGTGGCTTGGCATAATTCTGGCCAGGCACTGTTTGTTAGCACCAATAACGACCTCAAGGCTTTCACGACGGACAACAATAATCTGGTCACTCCCCTGCTGGCTGATGCAACTATTTTCTCTTTTTGGATAAATGAGGCCCGTGATACTGGTTATTTTTATGGGGAGTACGGCGGACAACAAGGATTGTTTACGATTCCCCTAACAAAATAGTTCGGCTATCGTCTCGTCTTCGCTGACTACCGGATCAGGCTCTAAAATCTTCGTCATTGCGAGCGCAGCAAAGCAATCTTCTGTGGGTTGCTTCGTCGATATAAAATACTCTCCTCGCAAAGACGAAACAAACTAGTTCAAAAACTGAAAAGTAACGAGCATGATGCCGACTTCTTGTTGGTCGGGGTGCTCCGTGCTGAGAGTAAAAATGCGATTGTTGTAAGAGATGAAATAATCTTGTTGGCCGCTGACTAGAGTAAATTTGGTGGCGGGATAGCCGGCAAAAAGAAAAGTGCTTTTGGTGATGCCGGGAAGGGCCGAGTAAGTGGCGTCGACTTGGTCTAGAGTTTGGGTGGTTTCGCCGACGGTTAAGTAGGTGGTGTTGGTGAAAGGGTCGACGAAAGATACGCCGGCTGAGCCAGCAGTAGGCGTGGCCACGGTCTGCCAATCGTCAGGATAGCCCATGGACCAGATAGTGCCGCCGTAAGTCTTCCAGCCAGATTCGGGGAGTAAAGGCGAGCGTAAGACCCGTTCGCCGGCCACGGATTGCAGAGCACGCAAATCCTGACTTCGATGAAGTACTAAGACGAGGGTCAACACTAAGCCCAGAGCCACGAGGAGCATTAAAATAGTAGCAGCGGGCGAAACTTGCGGTGGCCGTCGACGCATAAGTTCGGGCCAGCTCAGCTGGCTGGTTAATTTGCGACCAAAGCTCAGCTTTGGTTGGCTACATTAAGGTACTCGGTGAGGGCGGCAGTACGAGTTCGAAGCGGTGGGAGCTTTGTATTCAGTAGCATAGCATAAGAAGGCCGAGCTGCGGGACGGGGGAAAACGCTCGCAGAAACTGGAATACGAGGCGTGGGGCTGGGTTTAATGGCGAAAATTTCTTCAGCGAACTGGTACCAGGTGACGCCCGGACCGGGGTTAACGAGATGATAGATGCCGCTTGGCGTGTTAGACGAGATTAAGCACAGAGTTTCGGCGGCAATGTCGACGGTGTAGCTCGGCATGCCTACTTCCTCATCGACGATTTTTAGTTCGGGTTTAGTCGCGGCAAGCTGGATCATTAGATCGACAAAGCCCGGCTTAGCTACGGCCGAGGTACCCGCTGGGCCGAAGATTTTACTTAAACGAAGGATTAAATAATTAGCGCCGGAATTAATGACGAACTGCTCCCCCGCTACTTTGGTCTCGCCGTATTTGGAAATTGGAGCGGTGGCGTCGTCCTCCTTGTAACCATCGACCTGAGTACCAGCGAAAACGTAGTCCGTGCTGTAGTGAACTATTAGTGCATCGATTTTCAAGCCAGCGTCGGCTAAGTATTTGGGGCCGAGAGCGTTGATGGCGTAAGCGATGGGGTAAATGGCCTCGTCCTCGATTTTGTCGACGAAGTTGTAAGCAGCGCCGTTGACGATGACGTCCGGTCGAGCTTCGATTACGAATTTATGCACGGCAGCCTCATCGGTGATGTCGAGTTCTTCGCGTTCGGTGGCGATGACTTCATGACCGGCGGATTTAAAAATCGATAGTAGTTGTGAGCCGAGATTGCCGCGTGCGCCAGTGAGTAATATTTTCATACGAGACTCGTCCTTGGTACTTTTTAAAATGGTAAATCGAGGCTCGAGAAGGCGGGAGCGGCAGCATCGCGAGGTGAGAGCAGAGGGGCCTGACCGTCGATGAGGGGCCAGGCGACGTTAAAGGCAGGATCGTTCCAGGCGACGTTGCCGTCCCCTGCTTTGTCGTAAGTCTCCGTGCATTTGTAGATGACGTCGCAATCGGTCAGGGCGTAGAAGCCGTGGGCGATGCCGGGCGGTAACCACAACATCTTATTGTCAGTAGCTGAGAGCTCCAGACCGAACCACTGTTTGTAGGTGGACGAATTTTTACGGAGGTCAACGGCGACGTCGAAAATGCGACCACGACTGCAACGGACGAGTTTGCCCATGGCCTTGGGTGGGAGCTGGAAGTGCAAGCCGCGGAGCACGCCAGCAATCGATGACGACTGGTTGTCTTGGTTGAAGACAGTAGGTAAACCGAGCGCTGCGAATTTGTCTGCATTAAAAGATTCAAAAAACACCCCGCGATCGTCGGTAAACACGTCGGGCGTGATGATGACAACGTCGTTGATGGATGTTTGTTCGATTTTCATAAATTCACGATTCACGACCTGACCCCTAAGTTCCAAACTGCTGTTTATGCCATGACCGGTAAATCGAACTATCTTTGATTGGTCGCCACCAAGCCTCGTTCTTGCGGTACCATTCTACCATATCGCGCAGGCCGTCCTCGAACGATTGACGTTGTGACCAGCCGAGTTCGCGGGTGATTTTGCTGTGGTCGATGGCGTAGCGCTTGTCTTGGCCGGGACGGTCGTTCAAATAAACCAGCATGGAGTCGCTGAGACCCATGACGCGGAGTAATGTTTTCGCGGTGTCGAGCACGGAGAATTCGGCGTTGCCGCCCATCATGTAGGTTTCGCCAATAACGCCGCGCTCGAGGATAGCGAGAACACCAGCCCCGTGGTCGCGAGCATGAATCCAGTCGCGGACTTGGCTGCCGTCGCCGTGAATGGTGATCGGTTTGCTTTCGAGTAAGTTGGTGATGGCGATGCTCAAGAATTTTTCGGGGTACAAGTACGGACCGTAATTATTCGTACAGTTCGATATCGTTGCTCGCAAACCGTGAGTGTCGATGGCGGCACGGACCAAGTGATCCGCGGCGGCTTTGGTGGCGCTGTACGGGTTGCGTGGCGAGTACGGAGTTGATTCAGTAAATTTGGGATCGGTCGAATTCAGTGAACCGAAAACTTCGTCCGTGCTAACTTGGTGAAAGCGCTTGCCGTACTTAACACAAGCGTCGATCAAGCGTTGGGTGCCGAGGACGTTGGTCATGATGAATGGTTCGACGTCGACGATACTGCGATCAACGTGGGTTTCCGCGGCGAAGTTAATGACAGCGTCGACGGATGAGACGAGGCTGTCGACCAACTCGCGGTTGGTGATGGAGCCGTAACAAAATTTGTAACGCGGATGAATTTGGAAATCGAGCGTGGTCGTCAAGTTGCCGGCGTAGGTTAAGGCATCCAAGTTGACGATATCCCAATCAGGTCGCTCGGCTAAAACCGTGCGAATAAAATGCGACCCGATAAAACCGCAACCACCAGTAACAAGTAATTTCATAATAAACGAGTCTCTAAAACTTTCGTCATTGCGAGCTTCAGCGAAGCAATCTTGGCCTAGATTGCTTCGTCGGTCGAGCCTCCTCGCAAAGACAAGAATTACTGAACTGGACTTTACTTGGCGGCCATCAAAACGTCAATTGCCCCAGCTGGAATGTGTTTACGCCAGGCACTGTCACCAGCCGCTTTCTTGGCGCGGATGTCGTCGCTGCTGATGCCGGGCACGGGTACGATTTTTTTGGTTTGGACGCCCAGGGCTTCGAATACGGCGCGGACTTCATCACGTCCGCTCCAGATATATGGCTCGCTGCCGCCGACTTCGTCGAGGACGCGCTTAGCCCAGGCCTGGTCTTCCCCACCGTCACGGACAACTAGAATGCTGGCGTCCATAATATCTCGAGCAAGCAAGGCGGCGCTGATCATTTCGCGGCGTTGCTCCACGGTGTAGGGCGCATCGGGTGTCAGTTTGCCCTCGTCGCAGATGACAATGCTAACGTTGCCGCAGGTTTTAATCATGCCTTGCACGACCATCAGGTGGCCTTCGTGAAAAGGTTGGAAGCGACCAGGAAAAATACAGGTGGACATATTAGGCTCTTAAGAATGATCGTCGCAGTTGCTCAACTTGCAGCGGCGGGACGTCGATCTTGCTCATGTCGCTGACGCCGAGTCCCTGCTCGTTACATTTTACCAGATAATCGAGAGAGGCGGGATCGAAGCCCATTAAGGTGGCGGCGACGGCGTCGACGGCGATTGGGTCGAGGCCGGCCAGGACTAGGTTCATAGCGACTGGCGTGCCATCAACGGGGCCTGCACCTTCCATGGCCAGGATGCCGTCGATGATGGCGAGATGACAGGGCAACTCGGCGTAGAGGTTGGCGACACTGGCGTGAGTGGCGGCGGTGCCTTCGTTTTGCAACCAGGGGAAACGCGCCCAAACACGGCCGTGGGTGCCGACGCGTGGCGGAACGAGCCAGGTGCCGAGCGTCCAGTTGCTGACAGCTAGGCCGACGCCAAGATCGCGATTGGTTTTCATCGGTGCTAACGATATTCTGAGGTCGCAGTCGCTGGCGATTTTGGAGCGACGAATTTCTTGTAAGCTGCCGTCAGCGCGGACGGTGTGACCGACAATAGCGTCATCAGCGTTGAGATCGACGAGCGTGATGCGTTCATATTCTTCCGGCAGACGTTCGTAACCAAAGTTAACGAAGGCTGGACCAGTGCCGTAATGGGCGGCGTCGCCAATGAGGATGTCAGCGCGCGAATACTGACGCAGTTCGTCGAGCAGCCCGCGGACGGCGTCGACGTGGGTAGCGGCTAGTGGCAGATTATAATGCTCGAGATTTACTTTAATAAAGATGCGCTTGGCGGCTTTGACCAAGTCGACGAAGTTCGGCCCCAAACCGTGCACGGCGTCCCGCACCACGCGACGGCGATTGTCCCCTTCCACCAGTACTACATGCGGCATATCCATAATGAGCCCATGGTACCGTGGGCTGGGATTTGGGGCAATAACCCGGCTAAGCCGAAGCATTTGGCGGTAGACATTTGCCGAACTTGTCGGTAAGCTAAGCTTGGTTCACAGGAGTAACCATGCCCGACACCGTCAACGCCGATCCCCCGTCCTTTCGCGCCCAACTGCTCCACCTCGCCGACGTCGCCGCCATGAAGTACAGTGGCCTGCCTGAGGGCGTAATCCTCGGCTACGGCACGGCCATGCTCTACCAGACCGTGCTGACGGCCTTGCTGGTGGCCGAGTCTGAGGACGCCCCCACTACTCGGGGCAGCACCCGTTGGCTCCGCGTGGCCAAGGGTGAGATCAGCTTCAAGTTCGGTCAAGGGCCAGTCCGCATCCCCAACAACGGCCGACGTGGTGGTTCGCTACTGGCCAACTGCCTGAAGTTTGACCCGCTGCTGCGTGCTCTCTTCGTCGACCACCACGCCGAGGACATCATCGCCGCAGAGAGCACCATCGACCAGGAGGAGGGACCGGTGCTCGTCGTTTTCAAAGAACCACCGCCCTGGCTGTGGGTCAACGGCGATCGCTGGGCCGCGCTGGTGGCGGCGGGCAACGAGATTGATCGTCTGGCTGATCTGCCAAGCATCAACTCACATGATTTGCACCAGGCCATGCAACGCCGCATCCTCAGCGAACTGCTCGACCTGTACGAGCCGAAGTAACCGTAGGCCAACTGCCCACGTCCGCGTCGACCAGGCCCCACTCTCGGGCGCTCGTCGTCCGGAGCGTGGGCTTTGTTTATGGCGAATATTCAAGAATATTATAAATAGCTGGCCCCTTCGGTCCATCTTGCCAGATGTTGACAGTCCAAATTTGCTGAGTATCATCGTGAATAGTCTCGTTCACTGGATACGAATGGGTTAATGAAATCGCGAACTGACTGAGATCAGCTGTGTCATCGTCGAGTAGAGTCCGCAGGCACTCGGCGATAGCTGGCGAAGTGCTGGCCTTAAGCTTATCACTAAGATGATCACGTAACAGACTGACAGCTAGTGCCATGGCTGCCTGGAATCGCTGGCCACGTTCAGCCTCCGCTCGATCAGCGGCGGCCCGCTGCTCCTGCCGCTGCGCCATTTTTTCAGCCACGAAAGCAGGGTCGGCCTGGAGCGTGTATTTAGCGTTCCAAAAAGCTGCTGGCTCGGGCAAACCGCCGGCGTGCTGCTGCGAATCGATTGTAACATGAACCTTACCCGAAGCATCACTCTGATCATCAGGCGGTTCGCAAACAACGTCAACCGGACCGATGTTAGTTTGTAAACGATAAGACTTCCAGCGGCCCTGACCAACGCCCACTTGATCCGCCGTCAAACCTTTTTCATGAGCTGCCAAGGCTAGAAAAACCTCGGGCAATGGGTAGATGGCCTGACGATCGGTCTCAGGATTATTAGCTACCCATAAGCGGTTGATCAGCTCCTGCGGCACGCCATATTGTTCGCGCTGTGGTTCTTGTTCGACTGTATTACGATGAGATTGTTCATGTTCGGCCATAGATTCAGATTAGTATGATAAGTTTAACACACCTCAGAAAAACAAAAAATCCCGAAATTAATCGGGAGTTTCTGGAGCCGTTGACGGGGATTGAACCCGTGACCTCTTCCTTACCAAGGAAGTGCTCTACCACTGAGCTACAACGGCCAGCTTGCTGGCCGTTATGACATCTAACCTTAAATCGAGAACGGGGGTAGAATAGCAAGGCTTTTGACTTGCGTCAATGACAAAATGGGTATAGAATCGGCGGGTAATAGATTAGCCAAAAAACTCACTCCGGGATCGTCTAACGGCAGGACAGCGGCCTTTGAAGCCGTGAACCATGGTTCGAATCCATGTCCCGGAACCACGAAAATACCAGGCTTCGGCCTGGTATTTTCGTGGTTCCAGCCAGCGCAGCTGGCGTCGCCGTGCAACGGCGGGGACATGGATCGCGGCCTCGCAGGGCGAGCTCGCTCGCAACCTGCGTGCCGCCATACATGTCAATCTAACCTTTAACTTCTAAAGCGAACTTATACATCCCCATGCCGCAAGTGCCTTGGATTGTGCCCGGTGCGAGTGAGCCAAGCGCAATGTCC
>CAITFQ010000036.1 GCA_903891735.1 Candidatus Uhrbacteria bacterium
AGGTTACTCGCTTTTCGTCCTCCGGCCATTTCGGCCATCACCCCACCCCCAAAATCTGGAGCTCCCCATGTTCGCACTTTCCTTCTACTTCCTCGGCGATCTCATCATCAACTTCCTCACCACGCTGCGCCGCCAGATCCAGGCCACCTACCTCGGCGGCCTGCTCATCTCCGACCGGTCGTTGATCGGCATGATGATCGGCAGCTCGATCGGCTTCCTCGGAGCCATCGTGATGAACCACGACATCCTGACCTGGGATACCGTCGTCGGCGCCAGCGCCGTCGGCTACGCCACTGGCTACGCCGTTGCGCTGTGGACGCTCGTCGCCCGCCACTTCGACCGCCGCGCCTCTCCGCGCGTCGCCCTCGAGCTGAAGGTCGAGCTCCGTCAGCCGGACTCGCCGAACTAACCCTTGCTTCCCGGCATTCCCGGGAGGTCCCCCGTGTGCACGAGTCTCACCGCTCGCGCATACCCCCGGACCACTCACTTCCACCTCGGTCCGCTTGGAGTCACCCGTGCCCATCGTCACGCCCGCTTTCACCAACCGACAACTCACCATCTTCAACATCTTCATCCTGGGCCTCGGCGCCGCACTGATCATGATCAGCACGCTCGAGCACCTCATCACCCGTCGCAACCTGCGCGGTGTCATCCTCGGTGCGCTCTTCGGCTTCGCGGTGACCATCTCCACGGTCCCCGTCACCAGCTGGGTCACTGTCGTTTTCCCCGTGGGCCTGTTCGCCCTCATCGGCTTCATGTTCAGCGTGCTGCCCACCAAGCTCAGCGAGTACGCCCTCTACATGAACATCAAGGACGACGAGAACGAGCCCTACGGCTGGTCGGAACCGTCGCGGCCAGCTCCCAGCCTGGACGCCGTCAGGCCGGACGCCATCATCCACCCGGGCAAGCCAGCCGAGCCCAAGATCGTGGGCTACCAGCACGTCCCCCGCCCTGACGCCGGCTGCGTCGTCATCATCCCCGTCAAGCAGTAGTCGCGGGCAAACGGCCTCCCGCGAGGCCAGCCCGGCCGTGTTCACGAGTACTCTCGTGAACATCACCGGACCATTCAATTCCACCCCGGTCCGTTTTGGAGACATCATGACCCACACTGCCAGTCCCGCCCCACACCCTGCCTTCACCTTCGTGCCACAGGAGACTTCCCTCTCCTACCTGCGCATCGCCATCACCATCACCTGCGTCTTCTCGACCATGGTGCTCTGGTCCCTCCTCTGCCCCGCGCCCGCAGCGACAACTCCCGCCGCCATCGTCATCGCCCCAATCATCCTCGACCGCGACCACGACGGTGTGGAGGACGGTCAGGACGAGCCCATCGTCATCGCTGACGACGGCTACGTCTACGCCTACCAGTCGATCCTCAGCTTCCCCTTGGCCGACGCCTGCCTCTACAGCGGCGACGACACCGAGCATTGCACACCCTGTGAACAAGTCGACGACGGTTGGGTCCGCGCCAAGCCGCGATCCTCGAACCGCGAGGTTCAGCCCGGCTTCACCTTCGGCACCGCCACCGACTCGGACATGATCAGTGTCCTCGACCTCCCGAACCCCGAGTAGATCCCCACAATCCTCGAGTTCACCCTCCCTGTAACAGCGATTCTTCGTCTGCTACAGGGCCCCCGCCTCGGCCTCCATCATTTATTGATTAGACCGAACCGGGGGAACGCAATCCGCTAGTACCTGCGCCCACCACATCACGACCTCACCACCCTCAACCGCCAGTAATCCTGGCACCCCGGAGTCTCCCATGAGCACTACCCTTTACATGATCGTTCACAACTGGTTCGCTGTCTGGTTCCCCAGCAACAACCAGAGCGTCGGCGACATCTTCCAGGCTCAGGCCATCGGCACCGTCTTCCTGTTCCTGCCGGTCTACATCGTCTACGGCGCGGTGGCTATCTTCTCCCCCAAGATGCCGAAGTTCATGACGAAGATCTTGCCGTACGTGATCGGCTTGAACGCCATCCTGGCACTCATGCCCATCCTGCTGCCGGTCGGCATCATCAGCTACCTCGGCCTCCGTGCCTGGCGCTACTACCATCCCGAGCGTCAACTCGCCGGCCACGGTCGACGCCACCACGAAGAGCACGACAACGCTGACGACGACCACTAAACCTCGTCCTACTAGCTTCGGCTAGCAGGCTCCTGTACACACCTCCTCCGTGTACAGGACCCCCGCCTCGGCCCAATCATCAAATCGATTAGACCGAACCGGGGGTCAGTGAAGACGCTGAGCGTATTCACTACTTATCCCCACTTCACCAACACCCACCCCGGAGTTTCCATGCTCATTTTCCTCTCACTCCTAGCCTGCACGGACAAAAGCGGCCTCAACCAGGACGACAACGCCTACCAGCAGCCCGTGCTGCCGGCCGCCAGCCTCAACCTCGAGTTCATACTCTACGGTTCAGACGGCTGCTCGGCCAGCGGTTCTGTCGCCACCGTCTCGCTCAGCACCAGCCAGGGCCTGGCCATCATCACCAAGATCGAGCTCAACCATCAGCTCGACTTCGGTCACGATGCCAGTCTGGTCTGGGGCAGCGGTCGCGAAACCGTGATCTGGGACAACCAAGCCCCGCTCCGGCCCCGCTGGTTCGAAGGTCGCGGCGAACACGAGCAGGTCGAGATCAGCCCCGGCTACCCGTCGAGCTTCGTGCTCACGGTCGGCGAAGGTGACTGCCCCGTCCTGGACGGCCAGTCCACGGTCGTGGCCAGCGTCAACTACTACGACCAAGGCCGCAAGCAGAACTGCTCCTGGCCCTCCGGCATCTGCCAATGAGCCAGGGCGATCCTCACGACGACTTGGCCGATCTCCGCGTCTCCAGCACTCTCGTCCTCGTCAGGAATCAAATCCTGCATGTGGTCGACGAGGCTGGCCGTACCCTCGAGATCGTGTCTGACCACCACTGGGACAAGTGCGAAGAAGCCACCGACGAGGTACCAGCGTGCCAAGCGCCAACCTCGTAGCCATCATCGTCTGTCTGGTCCTCGGTGTGCTCATCCTCCATTCTCGTCAGCCCAAGTAATGGCTGACCCTCGCTCCCTGCTGCACTTTGTGCCGGGGAGCGATTTCGTTTTTAAATACTGAGTTGGGTTGACATTTTCCTCTTTTTCCTATATCTTTTTGGCGCTGGCATCCCGCCAGTTTCATGCTCAACCAGCTGCCCAAGGTCAACCGTCCAAATGGAACAAGTCCTGCCCAACCTCCCGCCAGTCAACTCCCGCCCAGCCACCGCTACGACCACGCCGGATCACTACGCTCCCGGCAGCCCAGCCTCCAAGGCCCAGTTCGTCCGCTCGCTCGGCCGTCCGCCGTGCCGCGCCTACGACGCCCTGGCTCCCCGCCACGCCGCTCCTCCATCCATGCAGACCACCTTCTTGGCTGACCCCAAGAGCCGGGGTCTCCAGTTGGTCCGCGACCTGTCGCTGCGTCACCCGGTCTTCCCCAACCACCGGCCGGCCAAGGACGACACCAAGGCCCACCGCTCCTACAACAAGCTGCGGACCAAGATCACCTTCCCTCTGCTGCCGGTCGGTCATCCGAACTGGCCCGAGCTCAAGCTGCTCGAGCGTCGCGTCGCAGACCTGCACCTCACCTTCCTCTGGCTGGTTGAACTGAACCATGCCTTCGAAGGTCCACTGTCCACCCTCGACGAGCTGTTCATCGCCGCCCGCGACAACCACTGGGACCTCGACCGGATCATCAAGCAGGTCCAGCGTCGCGGCTTCCTGCAGAACACCACGCAGCTCGCCGAGCTCATCATCCTGGCCCACCAGGTCGCCCTCGAGTACCGGGCCGATGAGCTGCGCAACCGTCTCAGCTGGATCACCGGTCACAACGTCACGCTCCTCGTGACCCAGTACCAGCAAGCCAGCTCGGACGACCAGCGTGAAGAGCTGAAGGATCAGATCCCCGAGCTCCTCACCGCCAAAAAGTGCACGGTGGAGAACATCCTCCAGGCACTCCTCGGCCACGGCTAGCTAGCCCGGCCCCAATACGCGCCGGTCTGTCTCTGACAGGCCGGCGCGTTCTCTTTACAAAAGCTCTAATCTTTGCTATATTCCTGGCGTTCAGGGACGCTAGACGGTTACCTGTTTACGCCGCTTGCGACGTGAATGGGAGGAAAGTCCGGACACCTCTTGGGCAGCAATGCCCAAGGACAAAAGACATCGCTAACGGCGATCGGGAGTAAAAGCCTAGGGAAAGTACCACAGAGACAATACTAACCGCGCAAGCGGCGAAAGGTGAAAAGTTCACGCAGAGCGTGATCAACCCGTGGTGACACGGTGTTGTGGCAAACCCGTCTTGGTGCAAGAACAAGTTTGGTCGTTCGCTCGAGCCCTTGAGCAATCCAGGGCCTAGATAGATTACCGTCGCCTCGCCAGAGGAGACAAAATCCGGCTTATCGGCTCCCCCTGAACAAATCACAACTATCATGAGGCCGCCCCAATCGGGCGGTTTTGTGTTATGCTTACACTATTATGAAACGCGCCAACCTCGCCTTCGCCGTCGCCAGCGTCCCCCTCGATTACCTCGCTTTAGTCGGCGCCGCGGCCCTGGCTTACAGCTTGCGTTTCGAGAACGCCATCATCCGTCACCTGCCCGTCAACTTCAGCCTCACCTTCAACTCCTACCTCCACGCCGTCCTACCCATTGGCCTCGTGTTCATCACTGTCTTCGCCTTAACTGGCCTCTATCGCCTCAATCCGCGCGGCATCGCGGTCGAGAGTACGCGCATTTTCCTGAGCATCAGCACCAGCTTCGCCGCCGTCTTGGCCATCGCCTTCTTTTCGCGCACCCTCTTCGAATCCCGTTTCATCATGCTTGCCGCCTGGGCCTTAGCCGTCGTCCTCGTCATCCTCGAACGCCTCGCCTTACGTGGTCTGCAACGCTCACTCCGCGCCTTTGACATCGGCCTCACCAACGTCGCCATCATCGGCAAAACCGGCAGCAGCGACGCTCTCCGCGACTACTTCAGCGCCACTCGTCGCCACGGCTATCACGTCGTCGCCCAAACGGTGGACTTTGCCAGTGCCAAAACAACACTCCTCAACCTCAAACATCACGACAATCTGGACCTCATCTTGGTCGCAGATCCTAACCTCAGCCGCCGCGAAGTTGAAGACATCAAATTCTTCACCGACGTCGAGCACCTCACCTTCGCCTACTCCGCGGATCTCGTCCCAAGCGGCACCGCCAGCCCCATCATCCACACCTGGGCCGGCCTCCCCGTCATTGAAGTCCCCAAAACCCCCATGCGCGGTTGGGGCGCCATTTACAAACGTGGCTTTGACATCATCATCTCCCTCATCCTCATCATCGTCACCCTTCCCCTCCAACTTCTCATCGCGCTCGCCATTATCCTGGAAAACCCCGGGCCTATTTTCTTCGGCCTTCATCGTGTCGGCCAGGCTGGTCACACCTTCCCTTTCCTCAAATTCCGCACCATGGTCCGCGACGCCCACAAACTCCGTTTTGACCCGGACTTCATCAAAAAATACGGTAACGAACGCCAGGGCTCCCCCCTCTTCAAACTCCATAATGACCCCCGCATTACTCGCGTCGGCAAGCTCCTCCGCGCCTGGAGCTTGGACGAAATCCCCCAATTTTACCTCGTTTTTAGCGGCACCATGAGCTTGGTCGGCCCCCGCCCCCATCTCCCCGAAGAAGTCGCCAGCTACCGCCCCGAACAGCGCCAAGTTCTCACCATCAAACCAGGCATTACCGGGCTAGCCCAAGTCAGTGGCCGGGCTAGCCTAAATTTCGCCGATGAGGTAAGACTGGACATGTATTACATCGAAAACTGGAGCCCCTGGCTCGATCTAGTTATTTTGCTCAAAACGCCCCTGGTTGTTGTCTTCAAAACCGGGGCCTATTAGCCTCGTATGCGGGTAGCTTTCGTCCACGATCATCTTATCCAATCAGGCGGCGCTGAGCGTGTTTTAGCCACTCTCCAGGCCATGTGGCCTGACGCCCCCACCTACACTTTGGCCTACGACAAATCCGCCATGGCCCCAGAATTCGGCCATCGCACTATCCGCACCTCCTTCTTGCAACGCTTGCCCGGCGGCTTAAACAAACTCCGCTGGTACTTGCCCCTCATGCCCACCGCCACCGAAAGCTATGACCTCTCACAATTCGACGTCGTCATCAGCAGTTGCAGCGCTTTCGCTAAGGGCGTTATTACTAGCGACCACACCATTCACATTTGCTATTGCCACACCCCCACCCGCTACCTCTGGAGCGACTCTTTAAGCTACGTCGAGGAACTGCACGTCCCCAGCTTCATCAAGCGTCTGCTGCCTATCATGTTCACCTGGCTCCGTTTGTGGGACAAAGCTGCCGCCGAGCGGGTCGACTTTTTCGTCGCCAACTCTGAGGCTGTCAAACAACGCATCACTAAATACTACCGTCGCGACAGCACCGTTATTCATCCGCCAGTTACCGTCGACAAATTCCACATCAGCGACGCTCCTAAAAAATACTTCCTCATCGGCGGCCGTTTAGTCGCCTACAAACGCTTCGATCTGGTCGTTCAAGCCTTCACCAAACTCGGTCTTCCCCTCAAAATCTTTGGCTCCGGCCCCGCCGAAGCTGCTCTCCGCCAAATGGCCGGTACCAACGTAGAATTCTTGGGCCGCGTCAGCGACGACGAACGCGTCAAACTCTTTGAAAACGCCATTGCCTTCCTGCACCCCCACGAAGAAGACTTTGGCATCACCGCGGTCGAAAGCATGGCCGCTGGCCGCCCTGTTATCGCCTACCGCCGTGGTGGAGCCCTGGAAACCGTCATCGACGGTGTCACCGGCACCCTCTTTGACGAACAAAGCTGGGAAGAAATTGCGGATCTAGTCCTTCGTTTTGACCACACCAAATTCGACCCTCAAACTATCCGCACTCACGCCCTCAAATTCAGTGACACCCTCTTCCGCCAAGTTTTCAAAGACTTCGTCACCCAAAAATGGGCAGCTCACAAGCAGGAGAATCTGGGATTACTCTAGCCAAAAATCGTTAGTGAACCAGAAGTCTTGTAGAGCGACGATGGTCAGCGAAGACGAGTGGTGCGTCCTACGACGAGTCGAAAGGCCGACCCGAGAAAAGTTGCCGGAGATTGCGTCGGAGGATCAGCAACGAGGCAGTAATGTCTACTTTTCTGGGCTGAGGCCTTGAGCGAGGAGTGGGACCACCCGAGTCTCGCGCTGACGTGAGACTCATACGCAAGATTGCTTCGCTGATGCTCGCAATGACTAATAAATATGAGAATCGCCATCGACATTCGTCATCTTACACATCCTCACCTCTCTGGCGTCGGCCTTTACACCGTCAATCTTATTCGCGCCCTCGCCCGTCTCGCCCCCGCCGTCGAGTTCGTTCTCTTCGCCAGCGGTAGCCGAGCAACGCTCGCCCGCTTACCCAATCTCGAAGCCCCCAACATCACCCTCGTTAAAAAACAAATCCCCAATCGCCTACTCTTTGCCTTACTAAAACTCCCTGGTGGCCCCAGCCTCGAGTCTTTCTTGCCAAAACCCGTCGACTGCTGGCTCTTCCCTGACGCCAACATCATCCGCACGAACCTCCCCTACGCCCTCACCGTCCACGATTTATCGGCGCACATTTTTCCCCAATTTTTCACCTGGAAAGATCGACTCCGTAACCGCGTTGCCGGCCTCCAACAACTCACCGCTCAAGCTCATGTCTTACTAGCCGTTTCGCACAGCACCAAACAAGACCTCATCACCAAGTGGTCCATCGAACCTAAAAAAATTACTGTTACTCATCTTGGCGTAGCTTCTCAATTCACTCCCCATGTTGCCCCGAGCGACACCAATTACCAGCGTGGTTACGGCTTAAACGGTCCTTACATTCTAGCCCTTGGCACCCAAGAACCCCGTAAAAACCTAGATAGCGTTATCGCTGCCTTCAATGCTCTCCGCGCCAATTCAAAACATAAACTAAAACTGGCCATCGGCGGTGCAGCGGGCTGGAAGTATCAATCTATCCTTACTGCCGCTAAGAATTCCCCTTATTCCAACGACATTATTTTCTTAGGCTACATTCACGAAAAACATAAACCAGCCATTTATCGCGGCGCGTCGGCCTTTCTCTTCCCCTCATTTTATGAAGGCTTCGGTTTACCCGTACTCGAAGCCATGGCTTGCGGTACGCCGGTTATTACAAGCAACCGCAGCTCTCTCCCCGAGTTAACTAGCCAAGCCGCGCTTCTCATCGACCCTCTCAACACCAATGATCTCACTCACGCCTTAGCCGAGCTCATCTCATCCTCAACCCTCCAAAAACATCTCTCAACCCAAGGCCTCATTCGCGCCCGCCAATTTTCCTGGGACAAAACCGCCCTACAAACTCTTAATGCTCTCAAATCCATCGTTCCTTATTCAGCCACATAACCCTTACCCGCCACGCCGTCATCGCCGGAACATTCCGTCGTCAAAATGTCCCCCGTCTGCTGCAAGGACGACTTAGTAACATCATCCGTCGCCCGGAAAGCACTGCCCGATAACAACTTCATAAACGTACCCGCGTCACTCACCTCTGGCGTCACACTGACCTCAAAATTGGCCGTCACTGCCGTTGTGGCCGCGGGCAAACTAGCCACTGTCCAAGTAATGACCCTAGACTGGTCGTCATAACTGACCGTCCCCGTATCAGTCGCCGTAACGCTTTGCCAAGCTACGCCTGGTGGCAAAGTCGCGGAGACTCGTACCCCGTCCAGAGCGTGCAAAGTATTACTCACACTCCACAGCAAATTATATTGCGTCTGCTGGCCTACCTTAGGCGGCAAAGACCCAGTTCCTACCGGTGCTCCTGCTGCATTAAAGTAACGCGCCGCAGCTGTGAAATGCGTATCTGAATTCAAGGTAATCGTCAGCGGCTGGCTACTAATCGTCACCCCGTTCACGCTAGCATGCACCACCACCGTCCAAGTTTGCGCTTGACCGCTAGCCACACTGGCCGCCACCGGGAAAATCAAATTCTTAACCTTACTATCTTGCGGCTGCAAAGTCCCCACCGTTTTCGCGTCATAGGCAATACCATCCGGCGTCAACTTACCGCCATCAAGCGTTGCCTGCTGCCAGTCAATCGGTATCTTCGCGTCTGCCACGGCTGCAAAATCAACCAACAAACTAACATTACTAGCCGCTGTCTCGCTCGTATTCTCATAACCAACCGTCAACCGCAGCGGATCTCCGGGATCTAATGTCAAACTACCCGTTGCCCCATTACCCACCAAACTCAGCCGTAAGCCATTACCCACAATATTAGTGAACACACTCGCTTGGCCCTGCACCATCGTGACATCGCCGAGCTTTGTACTGACCTTACCAATCAATTGCCCAACATCAGTTGCTTCTGCGGACCACGATCCGTGCAACGTAATCACTTGCGTAGCTTGCGGCGCCAATTCATCCAACGCCCAAACCACCGGCCCGGCCGCCGTTAACACTGGATCACTAGTCGCGATCACAAAACCACTTGGCACCGTCATTTCCGCCTGCAAATTAGGCGACGCTAACTCGCCATTATTTGTTAAAGTCAACTTATAATCAATCATCTCCCCCGGTGACGCTTTATCTGGCCCTGTCAGCACCACCCCAATATTACTCGTCTGACTACTCACGGACGCTGTCGCCACCGCATCAAAATCAGCATTAAAATTAGCTGGCCGGTAAGTCGCCAAAGCCTGCACCGTATTTGTCCCCGGCACCGTCGACAGCCACGTCCCCTGCAAATCAACCTCGCCTTCACCACCGGTCGGCACACTACCAATCGTAAAAATCAAACTCTTAGCATCTGTCGGCACCGGCGTTAGCACCGTTGGCACAAAACCAATCGGCACATTGGCATCAATCACCAAATTAGCCAACGGCACGCGCCCTTCATTTTTATAATGAATTTTGACTTCGGCTGAAGTACCACTGGCCACCTCATCAGGCACCTCAATCTGCAAAGTCAACGGATCAGTTTTAGCTGTCGCAAAAAACTTCATGTAGACCAAAAAACCAACCAGCGCCAAAGCCGCTACTACCAACAAACTAAGCACCACGCCCGACAATATTCTGGTCACTCGCGAACCAGCTTGATCAAGTTTAGCCAAATCATCACGTTCCTCCCCATAAATCGCCGCCAAACCAGCATCTACCGCCCGGGCTTCTTCAGCCGGCGTCGTCCCCTTCACTTGGTCGACCTGGCGCTTCTTTTTCATATTAATTAACGCTAAGCAAAGCTCGGTAGAACTGATCCTGCGTGTTATCAGCCGTCACCACTGACTTGCCTAAGCCTTCCGTCGACGACCACACCACCCCAATCTTTTGCGGCAAATCAAGGGTCAACGACGTCTGTCGTGACTCCACCCCCGACTGTTTTTGCACCAACATCGTATACGGCAACGTCTTCCCCAAACCTAACTCCGTCTTAGCCAAACCAAACAACCCAGTACTCGCAGTCGGCGCCAAAGAAAACGGCAGCTTATAAGTCAGATGCACCACCTGCGTCTCACCCGGCGCCGTTTGCATCCAATTTCCGAACACTGTCTTGCCTTGCTCATTCCACACATCAGTCCCGGTCACCAAATCCTTACTGACCCCGGTCATGGCCAAACTCAAATCCTCGTCCGTCTGCAGCGGCACGTCAGAAGACTTAAACAACGACTCATCTGGCACCTCAAAGCCATCAGCATTCAACAACTGACTCCCCGAAGGTACATACAAGCGCAAATAATCCACGTTATTGCGGCCACTAAACACCGCCTCTGGCATGCCGTGATGGATCTTAGTAATCGTCACCTTGTCGACCACACTCCCGTCATCCGCCACATCCGCCACCACGTCGACCTGCTGCTCAATCACACCATCCGTCTTACCGCCACCCAAGTTGGTGTCCACCACCATCAAATAATCCCCTGCCGTACTCTTCACGGCTCCAGTCCAGCCCAAACTATTCATCGCCGCCTGCAGCTCATTATTATCAAAGTAAACTTGAATATCTTTATCGTGCAGCCCTTGTCCGACCACATCAAGCATCGCCAAGAACGTTGGCATATCCGCCTTAGTCATCTTATCCAAGAGTAACGGCGCCAAGTCACTCAAAAATGCTTTTGGCGTATTAAGCGTCGGATCAGCATCAATCTCCACCGCCTTTTCCGTTTCAAACAGAAAGTTCTCAGCATCCACCGTCACTCCATAATCAGGCAAAGCAATCGGTCCAGTCAACGCCAGCAACTTGGTAATAAAAGTTGCATTAACCGCCAACACCCCATCCGTCGACGGGCCGCCGGCATGCTCATAAAACCACTGGAACTTCTTAGCCGACGTCGGGAAGTCCGGAAACCAATTAGCGTCCTGCATCTCCCAGCGCGCCTTCAACAGCTGCAACGGTCCTGGCGCCTCAACAAACTTCGTCAACTGACCTTCTACCGCATAAGTTCCGCCGCCCGGCACCTCCATCTTACTAATCGTCCCATGACTGACGTCCATCTGGGCAAAACTCCCAATAAACCCACCCGTTGGCCGGAGTTCCGTATTATTTTGAAACGCCACTAAATAACGCATGTCTCCTTGTGCGCCCAGCATCGTGGCCAGTGCCTGCGAGAAAGTCAGGAACTCATGCAAGGCCGTGGCCAACTGTGGCACATAAGTCTGCAAATCTACCACCTTTTGCTGGTAATCAGCCGGTACTACCTTCGCATCAACCTCTTTCAAACCAGCCGCCGCTGCATCAACATGCGGGGCCATGGCACTCACCGCCGTCGTCAATAACGCTAACTTGGCCACCACATCCGTCGACTCCTTACCACCCACACTATCCGCCGCTGTACTCATGGTCTGCGCCACCGTCGACAGCTCTCGTCCAGCCGTAATCAGGCCCTTCACCGAGTTAAGAGTCCTATCAGTCTGTGGAATCACATTCACCACAGCTACGACCGATGACTGCATCGTATCAAGCTTAGCTTGAGCATCAGCAAACTGTGCCGCTGCTCGCGAAAACTCGTCCCCAGCTACATCGTATCTAGCCCCAGCCAAATCACTGGCCCCATGTCCAAATTCACCGAGCGCCGCCGTACTAGCCGCCTGAATCTCCGTCGCATCTGATTTAGCGGATCCAAAGGCCTGCAAAGCATGCAGCGGCAACACTAAAAGCATAGCTAAACCCGTAAACGCCGCCAACGCGCGCTGCCAACCCTGAGTCCGAGCCAAGCCAAAGCTGAACTTAGAGCCAACCAACGCTGAGCGTTGGTCGCGAACCAACAACCGAGCTGAGCTCGGCGCCACCACCTCAACCTCCTTACCTTCACCAACCTCATCGCTTCCAGCCAACAATTCCTGCAAACTAACTCTCGATGGCGCAAACGTCGGCCAAGTCAAAGCTGGAGTCGCCTTTCGCGGTCGCGCCTCACTAGCATCAAATGTCGGAATGTCGAGCATGACATCAGCCTCCGCTAACTGGCCACGCAACTCTTCCGTCGTCGTCAAAAATTCCGGCTGCTCAGCTTGACCCAAACTCGATCGAGCAAAGTCATCCTCGTCATCACCATCCAAAATCAAGCTCGCGGCCAAGGCCTCAATCCCATTGGCCTGCAATAACGGCTGCACTTCACCCTCCCGCATCAACTTAATAATATACGGCGACGGCGCGCTGCCTATTCCCCGTTCCACTCGCACATGCTGCTCGCCATCCGTCCTAACCACCATCTGCAACACCACCGGCAAGGCATCATCAAACAAACCCGGCTTGAGCGCCGTTGGCTTATTCTTCGCCTGCTTAGATGATTTTTTTAGCTGCGGCATAAATTTCTAAAGTCTTTTTGACTGTCTCTTCCCACTGGTAATTCCTCGCCCATTTCTTGCCCTCGTCACGTTCTTGCTCACTTATTAAATCCCCCAACACGGCCAAATTCATTATTTCTACCAATCGCTGTTCATCATCAGGCTCAAAATACTTGGCGTGCTTACCTAACACTTCAGGAATAGAGGAACTATTAGCGGCTGCCACCGGTGTCCCATGAGTCAAGGCTTCGAGCGGCGGAATGCCAAATCCTTCAATCCGCGAAGGGTAAATGAACAAATCCGCATGACTGTACATGGCCGCAATCTCCTCGTCTGTCGGGCAATCCACAAAGCGAATCGCATTCCCCGTTATGCCCAATTCATGGGCCTCAGCTTCCAGTCGCCGCGAGAAAACATCCCGCTTCCCCGCCAACACCAGCTGGACTGCCGGGTGCTCTCGGTGCAACCGCGCGAACGCCTCGAGCATAAAACTCAAGTTCTTGTGCGGATAAGCATTGCCGACGTACAAGAAATACGGCTCATACACCCCCAAATCGCGCAGACTCACCCGCTTGCTATCAAGCGCTGGCGTTACGCCATTATGAATGACCGAAATCTTGGCCGACGCCACTCTAAAGTGCTTTAACAGTGACACTTTAGTAAATTCCGACACGGCAATAATCTGTCTGCTCTTGTAAATCGCACACTCTAACGCCAATCTGTGCCCGATCTGCTTGATCCCATGCAAAAAAGGATTATTCGTCGTCGCATGCGCCGACGCTTCATCTTCCAGCAGTATCAAGTCGTGAATGGTCACTACAAACGGCACCCTGGAAAAAATCGGCACATTCCAATGTGGATAATGCATCAGGTCGACACCAGCAGCCGCGACTTCTCGCCGCATTACCACCTGCTCCGCCAAACTGTACCAAGGCACGTCTACTAACCGCTTACTAAAGCGCGGATTAGTAATCACACACTCATGAAAATTAGCTTTTCTCAAGAAAATTACGTAGCTATTCTGCTTGTCCACACGCTGTAAATGCGTGACTAACTCGGCGACATAGCGGCCTAACCCGCCACCGCCCGTTCGTGGACCGTAAAATCTTGCATCAATACCAATCCTCATACCCATATTTTACCACACCCTGGGGATAAATTGTGTGCAGTAATGTGCTAAGCTGTGTACAAATCTTGTTGAGCCTGAGCCTTGTAGGAGGGAGTGACTGTCGGGTAGCTCCTGCGCCAAGCGAAAGTCGGCCCTGTAATGGCGCCCGAGTCATACGAGGTGAGACGGCCATTACGGTTGACGACTTGCAGCGCGAAGCAGGACTACTCGATAGCCACTCCTAACACGAACATCGATTTCACAAGATTGCTTCGCTGACGCTCGCAATGACAAAATTTAAGTAATAGAATTATATGTACAGAGGTGGTATTGAAGTAATTTCCGGTTGCATGTTTTCCGGCAAAACCGAAGAACTCTTACGGCGCATCCGCCGCAGCGAACTCGCCCGGTTGCCCGTTCAACTCTTCAAGCACGCGCTGGACGAACGCTACACCAGCGGCCACGTCGAAAGCCATTCGTCGATGAAACTCCCGGCCACCGGCGCCATGACCGTGGCCGAACTGCGCGCCAAGCTCGACCCCATGGCTCAAGTCATCGGCATCGACGAAGCCCAATTCTACGACGCCAGTATCGTCGCCTTCGTCACCGAGCTCGCCGATCGCGGCCGCCAAGTCATCGTGGCCGGCCTCGACTCTGACTTCCGTGGCCTCCCCTTTGGCGCCATGCCCCAACTCCTCGCCATCGCGGAGAACGTCAGCAAAATGCACGCCGTCTGCATGGTCTGCGGCGGCCCAGCCAGCCAAACCCAACGCCTCGGCACCTCCCAAGAACTAGTCATCGTCGGCGCCACAGACTCCTACGAAGCCCGCTGTCGCCAGTGTTTCCGCCCAGGTGGAGTATAATCGCCAAGTATGGAAGAAATCCTCGACGTCGTCGACGACCACGATCAAGTCATCGGCCAAATGGAACGGACCGCCTTGCGTGCTCAGGGCGGACACAACTTTCGTGTCATTAACGCCCTCATCGTCAACAGCCTTGGTCAAATCTGGATCCCGCGCCGCACAGCGGACAAAGCCTACGCCCCCAACGCCCTCGACCTCAGCGTCGGTGGTCACGTCATGGCCGGCGAAACTTACGACGAGTGCTTCGCCCGCGAAACCCTGGAAGAAACCGGCCTCGACGTCTCAACCCTTCCCCACCGCATCCTCGGTTACCTCACCCCACCCAAAGACGGCGTCAACGCCTTCATGTACGTCTACGAAATCTTGGCCGACGACGTCCCCAACTTTAACCCTAGTGACTTCTCCGAATTCTTCTGGCTCACTCCTCAAGCTATCCTTGACCGCTTAGCCCAAGGCGACATCGGCAAAGGCGACCTGCCCATTATCATCAAGCATTTTTATCATCTATGACCAAAACCCGCTTCACCGTTATCCCTGCCGTTTACCTCGTCTTACAAAAAGACGGTCAAGTTTTATTACTTCAGCGCCAAAACACCGGCTACATGGACGGCTCGTATGGCCTACCAGCTGGTCATCACGATGGCGGGCAAACTATTAAAGAAGGCACTTGTCGCGAAGCAAAAGAAGAAATCGGTTTAGATCTAACTCCCGACGATCTCACTTTTGCTCACGTCATGCACCGCCAAGCGAACGACGGCGAACGCGTCGACTTTTTCTTCACCTGTACCAATTGGTCCGGTACTCCCAGCAACACCGAACCGGATAAATGCTCTGATCTCTCTTGGTTCCCCATGAACAATCTCCCTAGCAACATCACCCCCATCGTCGCTCAAGCCCTCAACTCAATCGCCAATAACATCCCTTACAGCGAAGCGATGGAGTAATATTTTTAGTGAGACACTCAGGCCTTGTAGAGCGGTCGTTGTCGCAAGAGACTGGCAGGGTGGTCCTCTGACGACGCGATGGCCGACCCGAGAAAAACTTGCCGGAGATTAAGTACCAGGATCAGCAACGAGGCAACTTGTAGGTTTTTCTGGGCTGAGGCCTTGAGCTAGGAAGAGGGCTACCCTGGCAGTCTCGAAACGACTAACGTCTAAATCCCCTCTTCACCTTTTGCAAAACCTTACTCGCTCGATACAGCCCGTACACCAAAATATTCGTCGGCAAATCAAACGTCCCCGGAGCCGCCACAATCTCGCCCCCAAATCCCAGCTTAAATTGAGTGATCCCCGCCCAGGAATGCTTTTTACTAGCCCCGACTGGCGCTACTCCCCAAAAATCATAACTGGTCATGCCCTCAGCTATCGCCTCGTCAATGAGATACTGATGGAGCGCATACGGCGCCATCACATTACGGTGCAAATTACTGGAAGCCCCATGCAAATACGTCCGCTGGCCATTAAAATCGATCGTCACATTCGCCGCCAACGGCCGGCCGTCATAATCTGCAAACGCCAAACTCGCCCGCACCTCACCATTCTGCAACACTTCCAGCATTTTCTTATAATACTCCAGTGGATGCAGGGAAAACCTATCTCGTGCCGCCGTCTGCTCCAGCAACCGCTCCATATCCTCAATCACTGGCTCGGCGGAAGCTCGCACCGTCACCCCTTTTTTCTCCGCCAAACGAATATTATACCGCGTCTTCGGTTTCATCATGGCCGCAATCACCTCTTTTCCTTGGG
>CAITFQ010000037.1 GCA_903891735.1 Candidatus Uhrbacteria bacterium
GTGCCGCGGGTGGGACTCGAACCCACGATTCCTTTCGGAAAGCAGATCTTAAGTCTGCCGCGTATACCAGCTTCGCCACCGCGGCACGTCTACTGGAACGCCCATACTGTACGAAAAATTAGGAAAAAAGGCAAAGCCCAGCTTATTTGGTGTATACTTAAACTATCTATGATTGAAGCTGACGACCTGGCCTCACCGAATAACCAAGCTGACGACTTGTCGTCCGTAGCCTCGGCGAAGGACGAAGCCCGTTTTGAAATTGGCCTGCGCCCCCAAGCCCTCCAAGACTTTGTCGGCCAAGAAGACCTCAAAAACAGCCTCACTATCTTTATGGGTGCCGCCAAAAAGCGCGGTCAGCCCCTTGAACATGTCCTTCTCTACGGCAACCCCGGCCTCGGCAAAACCACGCTAGCCCACATCATCGGCCAAGAAATGGGTGCCAAAGTTAAGGTGACGTCAGGACCTGCTCTCGAACGCGTCGGCGACTTGGCCGCCATTCTCACCAACTTGGAACCCGGCGACGTCCTCTTCATCGACGAAATCCATCGCCTCAATCATGCTATCGAGGAAGTCCTCTACCCCGCCATGGAAGACTTCGCGCTGGATCTAGTAGTCGGCAAAGGCCCCAGCGCCCGCACTCTGCGCCTCGACCTCGCCCCCTTCACTATCATCGGCGCTACTACTCGCCTCTCCATGCTCTCAGCACCTCTCCGCGACCGCTTCGGCACCACCTATCACCTCGACTTTTACAGTGATCACGAGATCAGCCAAATCATGGCTCGCAGCGCCGGCATTTTAGGCGTACAATTAGCCCCAGGTAGCGCCGAGCGCATCGCCTCACGTGCTCGTCGCACGCCGCGCATCGCCAACCGCTTGCTCAAACGCGTCCGTGACTACGCAGAAATCCTGCACAACGGTGAAGTAACGGAGCAAATCGCCGACGCCGCCCTCGACCTCCTGGCCATCGATCTGCTTGGTCTCGACCACGTCGACCGCACACTTCTCACCACCATCATCGAGAAGTTTGCCGGCGGTCCTGTCGGCTTGACGACGTTAGCTGCCGCCACTCAAGAAGAAATGGCTACCATCGAAGAAATCTACGAGCCGTATCTCCTCCAAATCGGCTTCCTCGAACGCACCCCCCGCGGCCGCCAAGCCACACAACGCGCCTACACTCACCTCGGCTTCGACTACCCTCTAGCCTAAACCTATGTCAGCCTTTCATTTTCCCCTCTGGTACTTACTAGTCCCCTTCGCCGCCGTCTTGCTGGCCACGACTATCTACATGTTTTTCAACATTTACCACATTGCCAAGTTCGGCATGCAATCTTTTGGCACCACCGTCGTCCTGCTCCTCTACTTTGGTGGCTACCTCGTCGTTCTCGCTGTGGTTGGCATCATGATCGGCAACGTCGACTGGCATCACACCGTCACTCTCCTTGAAATTCTCCCCTTCAGTGGCGGTAGTACCTCAACTTTTGGCATATGATCAGCCTAAAAAATCTCCCCAACCAAGAAAGCGGTGAAGTCACTATTCTTTTCCTTCGTCGCTACTGGCTCGACCTCGCCGGCGCCTTTTTCTTCACGCTCGCCATGGTCATCGTGCCCTTTGCCCTGTACGGCGCCATCAGATTAGGCCATCTAACTATCCTCGAGCAACCATTCTGGGGTCCAGCCCTCACCCTCCTCCTCGGTTGCTACATGTTAGTTGTGGCTGTCATCGCCATGGCCCAAATCACCGACTATTTCCTGGACATCTGGATCGTCACCAACGAACGCGTCATTAACATCGAACAACAAGGCCTCTTCAACCGCACCGTCTCCGAACTGCGCCTCAACCAAGTCCAGGACATTACGAGCGAAACCAATGGCTTCCTCGAAACCTTCTTAACCTACGGCAACGTTTACATCCAAACCGCCGGCGAACGCGAACGTTTCGTCTTCAAAGACATCGACAACCCCGACGACGTCAAACTCACCTTGTCTAAGTTGGTAGCCGACTGCAAACGCCGCCGCGGCGACGCCTCACTCGAACAAGAAGAACAACAAACTAATCACGCCATCAAACCTTAATGAACCCGAGTCGCAGTCAGCGAAGACGAGCAGTATGTCCTGCCCCGCAGCGATGGCCGACCCGAGAAAAACTTGCCGGAGATTGCGTCGGAGGATCAGCAACGAGGCAACCTTTAGGTTTTTCTGGGCTGAGGCCTTGAGCGAGGAGCAGGGCTACCCGAGTCTCGCGCTGACGGAAGTTATTTTTTACGTGACTTCTTAATCACCGGAACCTTAAGCTCAAACGCCACCACAAATCCCTCCAGCGTTCCCAACATCTTGGACTTAGGATTCTCTAACTTCTTAGCTATAGCGATCGGCCACTGCTTATCAATATAATCCTGCGCCGCTTGTTTCAATTCCTGATCATCAAACCATCGTGCACCATAATCTTTCTCTAAATCTTCCCTCAAAACCCCAAAATCACCTCTTTTTAAACCATTCACCAAATCATCTTTAACTATAGCCTTTCGTTCTCGAACTATCACTTTCATTTCCGGCTCAACAATCGGCACTAATTGTGTCTCGACGGCTGGAACAATTTGTTGTTCATTCTTAGCTGCCAACTTACTCTCATAATTAATCCATGATTCTAAACTTCTATCACTATCTGGAGCCTCACGTAGACGCTTAACTCTCGCTACTTCATATTCTTCCCTCCGCTTAGCTTCAATAACTTCATGCTCTTTTGATTCTTCCGCCCAATTATCAACAAAATCATTCTGACTCTCCGTCAATTCTTCAGTAATCGATCGCAATGCCTGTAGCTTAGACGATGAGTAATCACTGTAACCACTCAAACTCCTGGCTTTAACCGACTCTAACTCACTCATAACCACACTCTGCATCCCCATCTTATTCAAAGCCTTAACCGTCTTCCTTAACCCCTCAGCATCCGCCTGCGCCAAAAACAAATACAATCTCCCCCGCAACTGCTCAACGTCGACACCCTTCTCTTTCTTTTCGACTGGCTTAACTTCAAGTTTCTCACCATGACGCTTTAACAGCCCGAGCAATTTCTCTTGTTCGGCCACCAATCCAGGCGCTTCAATCTTCTCTATTTTAGCCAAGAGCCACTTAGTATTCTCAGCCTTTAGCAACAACAATCTATCAAGTTTTTGCACCAAAACTTCTTCCTGTACGGAAATCACATCATCGATCCTCCCCAACCAATCATGCAATAAATCTGCCTTTTTCAAAAAGAACACCAACTGATCTTTATCAGTCAGCTCACTATACAAATCCGTCCCATACTCAATCTCACTTTCCAGCAAATACAGCACCTTCTCGCCACCTCCCAACTCATGCAACCCCATTATCGCCTCCTTAAAAGTCGCAAAATCCGACCCTATCGGATCATACAACGCATCATCTAAATCCTTCCTCAATAAATCGATTTTATGCTCTTTAATACTCGCGGGATCTTGATCAAACCAAGCTACTTGTCGCTCCAACACTGGCAACTTAAGCGCAATCAAAGCCCGTAACTTTTCTACTAATTCATTTTCAGCTGCCGTCATTTCAGGCAAACTTTCAATCACCGCCAACTGCTTTCTCACATTCTCGTGAGTATATCTAACCATCTCCTGATCGTACTCTTCAAGCTTATCGTGCTGTAAACGCTCTGTATAGCCAACCTGTTCCTGCAATTCGCTTAAAATAGTTGCTTCTCTTCCCTTGGCTCTCAATGCTGGCA
>CAITFQ010000038.1 GCA_903891735.1 Candidatus Uhrbacteria bacterium
ACTACTCCCCGTAGTTCAAGACCACGTCGCCTCCCCAAGGTGCGGTGTTGAGCTACGGGGATTTTGTTTGCCGGCGCGCTGTTCATTCACAATTTAATCCTCTATGAAATCATTATATGTCATCCTCACAAGCTGCTTACTTACCGGGCTGCTGTCCCCTCTGCTTACTCTACCCGCCAGTGCGGCGAACACACCAAGAGTCCTTCTCTCGGAAGTGGGCTGGGGAGGAAGTCGACTTAGTACCGCCGACGAATACCTGGAACTCGCTAACGGAGGAGGAGACGGAATCGACCTAAGCGGCTGGCAAATTACTGGTGCCGGCAGCAGTGGCGCTAGCTTAACGCTACCCTCAGGCTCAATTATTCCCAGCTACAGCACCTTCCTCATCGCTAACTACGCCCCCGGTACCAGTTCGACTCTGGCCGTCAAAGCCGACTATGTAACTACCGCCATCAGCCTCCCCAACTCCAAACTCACCCTCACTCTCCTCGATTCAAGCGGCCTCACTGTCGACTCTCTCGTCGACGCTGGCACTCCGGACTTCGGCAGCACGTCGCCGATTTACTCATCGATGGAACGCAATCTGGAAACTCTCGCCTGGCAGAGCGCCCTAACTTCCCAAAATCTCACCGACGCCACCCAACTCGGCACCCCAGGCTTTGCAAATATCGCCATCCCTTCACCCGTTGTCGCGGTTCCTGAAATCGTGGAGCCCGTCGTCGAGCCAACACCAACCATAACTCCTGACGTCATCGCCGAAACTCCTATCATATCTGACGTTGTCGAAACTCCAATCATAGAGCCAAGTCAAAGCTCAACTTTGACTGCAGATCCAACAACCGAGCTCAGCTCGGCACCGGACTTCATCATCGACGACACCCAAACCCCCATCGTTACCACCGAACCAACCATCGATCCTCCAGTAATCGACGAGACCCCAATCACTCCCGCCGTCGTCGTCGACCCATCAACTATCATTGCCGAACCTGTTGCCGAAACTCCGTTCATCGATTCTCCCATTATCGATAAACCAATCACCGAAGCAATTTCAGTACCTGCACCAACTACCCCGCTACCCAGCTACGCCCCTACCCCGCCTTCGAGCGGCCACATCGTCCTCAGCGAATTCCTCCCTTCCCCCAGCACTGGCTTCGACGAATGGGTGGAAATCTACAACGCCGACAGTACCGACATTGACGTCAGTGCCTGGCATATATCCGACGCTTCCGGCAAACAAACCAGCCTCACCGGCACCCTTGCGGCTGGCGCCTACCAAACCATCGTCAACCCGAGCGGCAAACTCAACAACGACGGCGACACCATCAACTTGCTCGACGCCACTGGCAACCTTATCGACTCCGTCACTTACGGCACAACAGCCATTCCTGCCCCTAAACACGACGTCAGCCTCAGCTTCTCTGACAACACCTGGCTCATCAGCGACACCGCCACTCCCGGCGCCGCCAATCTCGTCACCATTACTCCTGCCACTACTGAAGTAACATCCGATCCAGTCATCATCGATGAACCAAACATTACTCCCATCGTCAATTCAAACATCGACGAATCACCCGTTCCTTCAACTCCATCAATCCCAACCTCAACCACGACCACTACTTCAACGGTCGTCAAACTCGCCGCCACTAGTGCGTCCCCGAGCTCAAAAACAACTACCAAAAAATCGGTCTCAAAATCTACCAGCACCAAAAAAACTTCTTCAACCAAAGCAGCTGCCAAAACCAAATCCTCAATCGTAACTCTATCCGGCACCGTCATTGCCACTCCTGGCACCTTCGGCAAACAACTCGCCTTCATCAGCGGCACCGAACTCTATCTCAACAAAGCCGACTGGCCGACTCTCGCTCTCGGCGACGTCATCACCGTTAGCGGCACCTACTCCACCTCTCGCGGCGAGCAACGCCTCAAACTCACCAATGCCAACTCTATCACCCTCATTGGTCACGCCGACGTCACCTCTGGCAGCCTCACCGACGCCGCCGCTTCAACTCTCGTCACTGTTCACGGCACCGTCGTTACCCGTAACGGCTCCAAACTGGCTCTCCTCGTCGACGGCCAAAATATCTCGGTAGAAGCCTACAAAACTAGCGGCCTTATCTGGTCCAAACTCACCTCATCTGATCTCATCATCACCGGCGTCCTCCGCCACATCAATAACGAAGACATCCTCATGCCTCGCAATCAGGCCGATGTCGTCGAAGACCACGACGCCGTCATCAGCGCCGCGGCCGTTACTCAACACTCCAATCCACTTCCCCTCAAACCCATCGCCGGCGGCGGCCTAGTCATGAGCACTCTCGGTTCCTTGGGTTACTGGTTCAAAAAGTCTAAAACTCTTATTCCTAGCGTCTAATCATTATTTATATGGAAACCATCAACATGTCAGTCGCCACGGTCAGCAAGTCCGTTAAACCAGGTTGGTACTTCACCCTCGTCGACAAAATCCAAGAGGTAACCCGCAAATTCGACCTTCCTGAAGACATCTCGACTGAAGTTCGGGCCATGACTGTGGAAGTTGCTCGCGCCCAATTCAAAGCTGGCTGCAAGAGTGGCGTTGCCTGGGTTAAGCGTCAACAGTCTAAAGCTGGAGTAGCCAATCAAGTCGCGGTCGCCGCCTAGCTGCGGGCCATTAGCCAAAAGGGGAGGAAAAGCTCCACTAGCTCTCCTCCCCCCAAGTGCTATAATGAAAATAATTCCCTGCTTTATCTTTATGCTTAACGTCAAACCAACCACCATTCCCGAGCTCTTTGACGTGCTAATGCTTCGTTTTGATCACACTGATCAACTCCTCGACGTCATCGCCGCCACCGTCAATCGCCATGACACACAACTCGAAATCATCAACGCTAAACTTGACCACCATGATGAATTACTCGACACTTTAGCCAAACACTCCCTCCATCATACCGAAATTCTTGACCGTCTAGATCCACAAGTTAAGGTCAACGAGGAACGCCTAGGTTACGTCGAACGCAAAGTTGCTCGCCTAGAGTTCGCCAAATAACCAAGCTATTATCCATTATTGACGCAATTAGTCAGTAATGCTATATTTCCCCCGCAATTGAGCGTATTGCGGTAGTAGTTCAGTGGTAGAACGTCTCCTTGCCAAGGAGAAGGTCGCCGGTTCGACCCCGGTCTGCCGCTCCAAAAACATCCAGCCTCGGCTGGGTTTTTTTGTTGCCTCGACGTATACTCTGCTCATGTTCCAGCGCCTCCCTCTAATCATCGGCCTCATTTTCCTCCCCCTCATCGCACTCTGGGCCGGTTTTAGCGTCTCACCAAATATCGTTACCGAGCCAAGTCAAAGCTCAGCTTTGACCGCAAACCCAACAATCGCGCTGAGCGCGACCCCCTCATCTAACTCAGTAAAAATAACTTTCGTCGGCGACATCATGCTCGCTCGCGAAGTTGAAAAAGCCATCATCGCTAATGGCGTCGACTACCCCTTTGCCGCCATCAAAAACGTCTGGCAGGATTCCGATCTCGTCATCGGCAACTTCGAAGACACCGTTCGCCCCGTCTATCGCGACGAAGGTTCTGTCCTCGCTTTCGATACTCAACCCGAACACATCACTGGCCTCAAAAACGCCGGCTTTACGGATCTCTCTATGGCCAACAACCACGAGAACGACTGGGGCCCGCAAGTCACCAAGGATACTCGTGCCGTTTTAGAAGCTCTTGGCCTCACCACCTTCGGCGACCCAGTTGAGAGCCAACTCCATATTGCCCACGTCACCAAAAACGGCATTACTTTTTCCCTAATCGGCTTCCACGCCTTCATCGAGGATACGACCGTCATTGCCACCGCCATCAAAGCGGAAAAGGCTGCCGGCAACTTCGTTATTGTCATGCCACACTGGGGTAACGAGTACCAACTAACTGCCTCCCCCGCCCAAATCGACGCTGCCACCATGTTCGTTAACGCTGGTGCCGACCTCATCGTCGGCGCTCACCCTCACGTCATCAAGCCCATCAGCACCATCGCTAACACTCCCGTCGCTTACTCCCTCGGCAACTTCATCTTCGATCAAGACTGGTCCGTCGCCACCACTCAAGGTCTCATGCTCCAAATCACTATCGACGATAAAAACATCACCATTCAACCTGTCGCTATAAACATCCAAAATCGCCAAGCCTCGCTCGGCACCTTCCCCGTTCAAGCCGCCCAAACCTGGGAACGAAAATAATCTTTATAACAAGCCAAACTCCTGCAGCGCCGCCCTAATCCCCGGCCTTTTCACCTCCCAGCACTTTTCCACTAATTCCTGCGCCGTCCCCCACCACACCCTGGCAAACTCCGGGTGATGCGTCTCCAAATCAAACTTAACATCCGGCCTTACCTGCGCCAAAAAGAATGTCTGTTCCTGCCCTACAAATTCATCCAACACTCCAGGCGGAAATTTTGATTTATATTCCACTGGCCAATCATATCTAAACTTCTCCTTTTGCTCCCCAATAATCGCAAAATCCTCAGGTTTCAACCCAATCTCTTCATAAACCTCCCTTACCGCCGCCTCTCTCGCCGTCTCGCCAGCATCAATCCCACCCTGAACCGTCTGCACTTGCGAGTACAACCCATCAACTCGCTCACATAACAAAACTCGACCCTGTCCGTCCGTAATCAACACTGCCGCATTCGGCCGATAACGTTTTTCCATACCGCAGCATTGTAACATACAAAAAAGACCCTTTCGGGTCCTTCTTGGTGCCGCGGGTGGGACTCGAACCCACGA
>CAITFQ010000039.1 GCA_903891735.1 Candidatus Uhrbacteria bacterium
AAAGACTGTAAGGCCGGCCAAACCTAAACCGATTACGAGGAGGGCTCGCCACGGCAAAAGAATGACGTGGGTTGTGCTGATGAGCGTAACCTCGGCCCCAGGATAGGGTGCAGCCAACAGCTCTGCCGTAAAGAAGCCAATCGCTGGATTGGTGACTTCGTGCCAGAGTTCTTGGAAAAAGTTGCCAGTGACGCGAGCCGTGCCCCAAGTAGCCGTGAAGGCGCGATTTTGGCCGGCAGGGACACGACGGAGGGTGGGGTTTAGTTCGAAAGCGGCGACGCGTTTACTTAAAACATTATACACCGTAACAGTGCCGGAAGGCTGAAGAACGCGATCGCCCTTGTTGATAAGATTGGCGGTGAAATCGACAGGTAAAGAACTAGCGATGAAAGACGATGTTTGAAAAGATGACAGGCTAGCGGCAACAGTTGGTTGACCAATGGTGACGAAGACGAGGCTGCTGACGCCTGAGGCGACCTGAACTGCGTTGGATGGGGCTGTTTCGGCAACAATTAGGCCAACGACCAATGAGGTGGCGGTGCTACTGAGCGGTGGGCTGATGGTGAGAGTAAGGGTTTTTTGGGCGTGGGAGTCGAGAGTAAAGGTGTTGGCGTCGAGTTTTACGGTAGAGTTTAAAGTGTCTGGCCAGGCGTTGAACTGTGGTTCGTTGTCCGTTGTGTCGAAGTGAACAAGGCTGAGGCTGGCCTGATAGGTTTGGGTGGTGTCAGTGTCGTTCTCGAGGGTGAAGGATTTGGTGGCGGTGTCGCCAGGAGCAACAGAGATGTCGGCGGCAGTGGGGGTGAAAGAGATGGCGTGAGCAAAGTTGGGCAAGGCGAAAAAGGCGAGGATTAAGCTCAGAAAAAAGGCGCGTAAACTAGTAGTCGCCGACATAGATGAGGGTGAGAGTTTGGCCGTAAGTGCCGCCGAACTGGCCTGCACCTGAGGCAACTTTGAGGGTGAGGAAGTCGCGATTGCTAAAGGAGTAGCTACTGCGACTGGCGACTTGTTGTAAAGATGAGGTGATGGCGGTGTCTTGGGTGTCGAAGGTTGAGGAGGCGAGGCTGGTGTCGCTCGAGATGGCGCCGTATTCCCCTGCTCCGGTAGTGACGGTGCCATCGTTAACGTCACTGATGGCGATGTTGTCCGCATTCTCGAGGTCGTGATCTTCCATGACGTAGACGCTGTAGCCCTGGGCGACGTCGGCGGTGACGTCCCAGCCGATGACGGCGGTAGTGACGGCGACCGAGGAGAGTTCGCCGAGATCGAGGGCGTTACCGCTCAGCTTGTATACCAGGTCATTACTGCCGTCGATTGTGACTGCAGCCCCGTTAAATGCGTCGACGGTTATAGTAGGGCTAGAAATGGCAGTAATCTTGCCAGTTTCGCTGGCTTGGCCCGTGCCTTCGTTCTGAATGACAGCGATGTAGTCTCCGACTGAGAAACCAGTGGCGTCGGTTACAGTGACAGTAGTGGTAGTGGCGCTCAAGGCGGCCACGGCGCTCGACCGGACCTGGGAATAGACTTGGAAGTTGGCGACTTGATCGTAGACGCCGGCACGATAGCCGGAGTTAAGCTGATAATCGGTCGAAGATGAGTTGCCGCTGATGTAATTTAGACTGTCACGCAGCTTGTAAGTGGCGCTGGAAGAGGTGTCGGTGCCGCCGACGCCGACGGTATCCCAGTTGATTTGATAGTTAGTGGAGGTCATGGCGGCTAAGACGTGTGGGACGTCAAAAGCAAGGAGGATAACAGCAAGAAAAACCGAAATTAAACGCCATGAACGCTGCATACAGTGATAGTATAGCATGTTACCGATTACACCGTCTTTGCGAGTGTTAGCGAAGCAATCTTGGCCCTGATAGGCGGGGTTATCATGCCCCGCCAGAGCTTCGATTCCCTGTCAGCGTGAGACTCGGGTGGTCCCGCTCCTCGCTCAAGGCCTCAGCCCAGAAACACCATACAAGGTGGCTTGACTAACAGATGCCAATGTATCAAGCCAAGTGTTTCTCGGGTCGGCCATCGCTGCGGGGCGTGACACACCACTCGTCTTCGCTGACTACCACCACTCTACAAGACTGAGTGGTTCGCGAACGACTTATGATTTCGTTTCAGTTGGATACAAAAATTATATTTGACTTGTTTCATGGTTTTGTCTACGCTAGGTTAGACAAATACTGTTATTTTGGTGTTTTTTATGATATATTTTTTGTAAAATAGTGGTGTAATGTGTCGTGAAAGTGTTGTATTGTGGATAAGTTTTTTGGTGCTTTTTAGGCATACTTGGGATTACTGGTTAGTGTTACAGTGGATGGTTTTGGGTGTTGGGGGAGACATATTGGAGATGATGGAGGGTGGTTTTGGGATTTTGTTGCATGATTTATTTTGATCTGGATTTTATGTTGTTTTGTTGAGAGTGTTTCATGTTTATGAATACATAAATTATTTTGCTAATCTTAGCTAAAATTATTAGTTTTATGGCCTAAATTTCTGGTTAAAAGTGGGTCATTTATGGTGATTGTGGATAACTTCTTGGCTTGCTTTCAATGCTTTTGTCTTTTGGTGTTCAGCTTTAGTTTGGTCTGATTGATATCTAATCATTGTAGAATATTTAAGGCTTATCCACACAACTCACAGGTTATCAACAGAAAATTGTACTATTTTAGTAGATCAAAATCCCCTTCAAACACGTGTTACTTAAAAAAGCCCAATAAAATGCTTAAAAACAAAACCAGTCACCGAAGTGACTGATTTTGATGGCCGAATTGAGCTCGGACTGAGCGATTTGTGACAACCGACGCTGAGCGTTGGTCGCATATCGGGCGGCCAGCTGAGCTGGCTCACCCTCGCTGAGCTATATTATTAGCTGTCGAGTCACCAAAGCTTAGCTTTGGTCGCATACCGACAGCCGAGCTCAGCTCGGGTGGACCTGAGCGGATTCGAACCGCTGACCTCTGCAATGCGAATGCAGCGCTCTACCAACTGAGCTACAAGCCCTTCTTTCACGTGTTGTAACTTATCTGTCTACGCTAGGGTAGACTTTCTGGTGACCCTGGCAGGAGTTGAACCTACAACCTTGTCCTTAGGACGGACCTGCTCTATCCAGTTGAGCTACAGGGTCAAAAATCTGGGGATATGTTCGGTGGCTGTTCGGCTGTTAGGGCTCGTGCTATACTTTGAACTCGATAACAGTGGCGAGTATAGTCATTTTAAAGCCTAGGGTCAATTATGGATAATATCTTGCTCGTGATTACTTTAGTGGTGCTGATTGCTAGTGTAACGTTTTACTTTTTCCGTGAAAATGGGCGTAAAAGTGAGGGTGGTGAGGTAGCCCGTGAGCTAGGCGCGGCGCTTGAGGCACTGCGTCAGGACATGCAGCGCCTCAATAGTGAGCAGCGCCAAGAGGTGCATGCCAAGCTCGACCGGACAAGTGATCAATTGTACCGGGGATTAAGTGATTCGCAGAAGAGTGCAGCGGCGCAGTTTGAGCAGATGATGAAGAATTTGCATGAGTCGGCCAAGACGATGCAGGACGTGACAGGAAAACTCGCCACGCTCGATGCGACCAACAAGCAGGTGCTGGATTTTTCTTCGCAATTGCAGAATCTGCAGAACATTTTGCGGAATCCGAAGCAACGCGGCGTGCTTGGTGAGTACTGGCTGGAGACTCTCTTAAGTAATGTGTTGCCGAAAGAAGCGTATAAAACGCAATATCATTTGGGGGTGAATGAGGCCACAGGTAAAGAGATGATTGCCGACGCCGTGATTTTGATTCGCGATCAGATTATTCCAATTGATGCCAAGTTTAGTTTGGAGAATTATAATCGGTTGATGGAAGAACAGGACCCGACGCGTAAGACGCAGCTCGAGAAAGACTTAAAGACGGATATTCAGACACGGATTGATGAGACGAGTAAGTATATTCAGCCGCAGCAGGGGACGATGAACTTTGCGTTCATGTTTATTCCGGCGGAGGGCGTGTATTACAATTTGATGAATGCAGAGATTGGTAGCGGCATTAACAGCCGGAATTTGCTGGAATATGCATTTAGTAAGCACGTGATGATTGTGTCGCCGACGTCGTTTTTTGCATATTTGCAGACGGTGGTAATGGGACTTCGCGAGTTGCAATTGGAAAAGGGTGCGCAGGATATTTTGAAACGCGTGGCGGATTTGGGCAAGCATTTCCGGGCTTACGCGGAATTCCACAGCAAGGTGGGCAATAATTTGGCGACAGTGGTGAATCAGTTCAATTTATCTAGTGGGGAACTCAAGAAGATGAGTAAGGATGTGGTAAAGATTACGGATGGGTCGAGTGAGGATGTACTCGAGATTGAGGGGATTGCCAAGCCGGGGATTGAATAATGGATATGAATGACGCTTCTATTTGTAAACAGCCGCAGAAACACATTGCGCTTTATGGTCCGCCTGGAGCTGGGAAGTCGACCGTAATTTTGGCGGCTATTAATGCGGGCTGGCAGGCGCTTGACCTAGAAGATGCTGGTTCGACTTTTGAGGAAAGACGGGCGATTATAAAGTCGTTTGCGGATGGCGAAAAGCCCTGGACGCTGTTTGGTGCTGCTGATCTTACGCCAGAATTGTTTCCACTAGGCACTAAATTTGTTTTGCTGTTGCCAGATGAAGAGGTGTTAGTGAAGCGGGTCGAGGCGCGGAATGATCAACGAGTTCATAAATGGGTTAAAAATGCCAAAAAAGTAAGAGAGGAGCATGCCTTGATGGCGAAGCAGAATGTGTTTGACTTGGTGATTACTGAAGATACTAGCCCGGAGGAAATATTGATGAAGTTGTCTGATCGGTGATAGACTCCAATAGACGATGTTCAATTTAGTTTAGTTGCAACTACAGCTATGAATGATTTAGATCACTTGGCGTTAGCAGTAGAGCAGGCAAAGAGCTCGGTAGAGCAAGGCGGCTTTCCGGCTGGTGCAATTTTGGTGAAAGATGGCAAGATTGTTGCACGAGGTGTGAGTATAGGTGCGCAGTTGCATGATCCCACGAGCCACGGAGAAATGGCGACGATTCGAGCGAGCTGCAAGGAACTAGACAGCGCAAGCTTGACTGGAGCAATTCTTTATACCTCAATGGAGCCTTGTTTAATGTGTTTTTGTGCGGCTTATTGGGCTGACGTGACAAAGATCGTCTATGGCTGTCGACGAACTCCCGAAATGATCACGAATGGTTATTACCAAGGAAAGACCGAGCTGGCCGCAGTTAATACTGAGAATAATCGTGAAATTAAATTGGAGTTCAGACCTGAATACGAAAACGACGTTAGGAAAATTATTCAAGATTGGGCAGTGGGAGTTGACTAGGTAACAATGTTTGGAAGCCAAGGACGACGTCCGACGTCGTCCTGATGGTTTATGCACAGTTTATACTGATGCCGCTCGCGTAGACAGGTGAGGGTGACGAAGGTAAAATCGGTGGGTATGAAAATTATCTTAGGTTCCCAGTCGAGGTTTCGGGCGCAGGCGCTGCAGGATGCGGGGATTACAATCGATGAGATGATGAGTCCGGGGATTGATGAGAAGGCGATACGGGATGAGAACCCGGAAAGGCTCGTGCTGATGTTGGCGAAGGCGAAAGCAGAGGCGTTGTTACCCAAGATAAGTGAGCCGGCGATATTGATTACGGCGGATCAGGTGGTGATGTGTAATGGAGAAATGAGGGAGAAACCCAAGGATAAGGCGGAGGCGATGGGGTGGTTGGCGAGTTATGTGAAGTACACGGCCGAGGCGGTGAATGGACTGCAAGTGGTGAATACGGCAACGGGAAAGATTGCGACCGGGATTGATCGAGCCACGATTATTTATAAGCCGACGCTGTTAGCAAAAATTAAAGAAATAATTGATAACTCGTTTGCGATGGAGGCAGCTGGGGCGCTCGTCGAGGAGAACGCGCTCATGACGCCGCATGAGTTGCGGCGAACGGGAGAGGTTAATAGTTTTATGGGGATGCCGATTGAGTTGCTAAAGAAGTTAATGGCGGAGGTGGAATAGGCAATGTTTGCAAGCAAAGGACGACTCCGAGAGTCGTCCTTTGAGGTTTTTGGCTACTTAGTAAAGACTAGTAGGTGATGACGGTCTTGAATGGTTGGCTGATCGATGCCTAGGTCTTCGGAGACAGCGACTTGCCAACCATATTTCTTGAAGCGTTTGATCCAACCGGCTGGAGTTTCGTAGGTGCCGGGGACGGGAATATCGGCGTAGTTGAAGAAGCGGTTCCAAAGTGTGTCGTTCAAGAGCATGCGGCCCCAATCTTTTTTAGCTTGGACAGCTGTGTTCGCTTCGGGGACTGTTTCGATAATAACTAGTTTTTTAGCGACTATACGAGATAGTTCTTTGATAATTTTTTCATTGTTTAACTCGTGGTGCATGACGTTGGTCATGACTGCGTACTCGTAGAAATTGCCTTTGACTGGAACTTTACCGCCAGCGAATTTCTTAAGTGGGATACTGACGCCGGCTGCTTTAAAATTACGGACGTCGATGCCTTGAACCACAACGTGCAGCTGGTCATGAAGAGTTTGGGCTACTCGACCGTCGCCACAACCATAATCAAGCACTGGGCCAACTGCTGCTTGCAAGTGGGGCTTAACTTCGTCGACGATGATGGAAACTCTAGTCGCCAGGCCGGTGGCAATGAGGTCGAAGATTTTTTTGTTGCCAGCAAAGACGGTATGGTTGAAGTAAGATTTGATAGCTTTCTCAGCGTCGGCCAGCTTCTTGGCGCGGAGAATTTGGCTGATAACGTACAGCGCGACTGAACGAGCGAGGTCTTCGCTACCGCAACCGAGTTTTTGGAAGGTGGTGGTAAAATCGGCTAGAACTAGATTGAAGGTGTAGTCGCTAGCGAGTGAGTGCTGGAGGTTGGTGAGTAGTAGTTGGTTCGAGTCTTTGGGCATATGATTAAACGTTACCATTTGAGTTATAGAGAGGCAATAAGGCAAGCTTGAAGGCCGGAGTCGAGGTCGACGAGACCTGGAGGAAGAGGTCGAGTAAGGCCAGAGAAGATGGCGGCTAAGAGGAGAGCGCGGGTGAGTTGGATTTTTGCAGGCGGAACGCAGTCGATGGCACCGTCGTTGAAATTTATAGGAAAACCGCAATTTAGGAGGTGGAGATTGTTGACGTTAATGTCGGTGTGACAGTTGATTATGTTGTTGGCAAGATGACGGAGGTGAACGGCAGGGAATTCGCGGTCGCTACTTGAAGCGCTAGCGAGAACTACGCCTGGCTTGAGTAAGGCCAAATCATCGATGGTGAGTATGGGCTGGCCAGTGGCGCCGATGATGAGATCGAAATCTTGTAGACACTCTCGATACTGACCATTGAAATCGCAGCGTTCGGGGAGAGAGTCGGCGAGAGCGATGTCGTATTTCGGGGTGAGAAGTTTTCTAATGGCCTGACCGATGGCGCCAGCGCCGATGATTAGAGTGCGTGGATTTGGGGTGTTGTAATTAATTAAGGCAAGTTCGATTTTGGTGATGATTGATTCGGCGATGAAGATAGCTTCGACCTCCAGCTTGGCTTGGCTACGGGCAACGTTGATAACAGGGAAATGAAGCGGTAATGATTTTATCTTTTCGTAGCCGGAGGTGGTTTGTTCGATGGCGATGATGTTGGCCTGGCTAGCAGTAAGATGATGAGCGAGGGTGATGAGCTGGCCGCCGTCGTCTAAGATGATGATGGACGAGTAAGATTCGAGGTTGGCGAAGATTGGGCTGAAAAATTTGGTCACTGATTCGTGATAAACGTCGTCGAAGGGACGCTGGCTATCGAAGAGAAAACTGTCTCGGCTGATGTTGACGCCGAGTTCGACCAAACGATTAAAGGTTTGCTGATTAGTGGAGTAACATTTGCCTAGTAAATAGAGATTGCTGGGCTTGAGGCCGCGAGCGAAGCAGGCATCGAAGAGGTCAATAGTCGTGCCGAGGAGATGTTGGCAGCCGATGATGAGAGTGGTTGAGAGATCGACGGTGGGAAATTCGTTGAGGACGAGCTGGAGGAGAGGGAGGGTCATAAATGTTAGACTTGTGGAGTGGTCTTCTTATTATGGCGGCGACCAAGATAGATAGCGATGACGACGGAGAAGTTAATGAGGAAGATGTAAAGGGGATAGGAGAGAAGTTGGGGGTTAGTGCTGCCGACGGCGAGGAGCCCGAAGAAGCCGCCAGTGCCAGAGAGAGCCCAGGTGACTAGGGTTTCGCTGTCTGGGTGTTGGTATGATTTAACGACCGTCAGCCAGGCACCTAAAGCGTCGATTAAGATAGTTAGGTAAACCGCGATGGTGGCGTTTTTGGCGAAGTACCAGATTAGTAACGTGGCGACGACGGCGACCAAAGTGATGATGTCTCGTTTGAGCAGGCCGCCAAAGCCGTAACGAATGGAGAGGATGAAAATGATGATGACGCCGATGCCTTGAATGCCCGGCAACCACAAGGAGTTAGTGGCGCCAACTGCCAGTTGAGTAAAAAAGCCCATGGCAGTTAGGACGCTCCAGATTAGCCACGAAGCTCGTTCTGGCCTAACTGAGCCGCGAAAAATTGCCAGAATATATGGCGGATAAGAAATGGCGCTAAAGATACCGGATAGAATGCCTAAGATAACCAGTGCGTTCATAATGGAATAATCTTACCATACAAGAGACAGCAGTAAAATAAAAACTCGACCACTGCGGCCGAGTTTTTTGTTGGTTGAATTTACTTTTTGAGGGCCAAGTTGAGTTTGGCGGCCAAGCGGGACTTGGTGCGACCAGCGGTGTTGGCGCTGATGACGTTCT
>CAITFQ010000040.1 GCA_903891735.1 Candidatus Uhrbacteria bacterium
ATGTGGCGGCGGCGGTGTTGGCGGATGATCACGATAAAGCTAAGATGCTGGTCAAGCAGTATCAGGAAATTTTTGGCGTCGACAATTTCTATTTGGAGTTGATCATGCATCCTGACATGGCGCGTCAGGTGGAAATTAACGAGGCTTACAAATTGTTAAGCGCCGAGCTTGGCGTGCCGCTCGTGGCGACGCGCAATGTTTTTTATTTGGAGCCGGATGACCGCGAGGGTTATGAGGCGCAGTTGTGTATTCAGCGCAGTCGAACGCTGGAGGATTTTAGGCGGACGAGTACGGATGACGTTGATTTGTCGTTTGGCACGCCAACGGAGATTATTAAGTATTTTGCCGACGTGCCGGAGGCGTGTGAGAATACCAAGAAAATTGCGGAGAGAATTGATTTTCACATGGAGCTGGGACATAATTTTTTGCCAGTTTTTCCGTTGCCAGCGGGGAAAGACGATAATGAATATTTACATGATTTGTGCGTGACTGGTTTGCATGAGCGCTACGGCGCGGAGTTGACGCCGGCCGTGTTGGAACGGTTTGATTATGAATATGAGACGATTAAGAAGATGGGGTTCGCGAGTTACTTTTTGATCGTGCAGGACTTCGTTAACTTTGGTAAAAAGAACGGCATCTTGGTGGGGCCGGGACGTGGGAGTGCGGCGGGTTCGATTATTGCTTATGCGCTCCGTATTACAGACTTGGATCCGTTGCGTTATGGGTTGTTGTTCGAGCGTTTCTTGAATCCAGACAGAATTTCCATGCCAGATATCGACATGGACTTTGCGGATGACAGACGTGGCGAGGTGATGGAGTATGTGGTGAAGAAGTATGGGGCGGAACGGGTGGCCGGTATTATTACTTTTGGAACGCTAATGCCGCGGGCGGCCGTGCGTGATGCGTCGCGCGTGCTCGGCTTAAGTTTTCAAGAAGCGGATTTGATTGCGAAATGTGTGCCGCCGCCAGTGCAGGGTAAGCACACGCCGCTGAAGGAGGCGATTGTCGAGTCGCCAGATTTGCGCAATTTGTATAACAGTAATCCGATGTCGCGGCGGGTGATTGATTTGGCGATGAAGCTGGAAGGCAACCCGCGGCATGCCTCGCAGCACGCTTGCGGGATTGTGATTGGTGACCGGCCGCTGGTGGAGCGGGTGCCGTTGCAAGCGGGGCAGCACGAAGATATGGCGTTGGTAACCCAGTATTCGCTCAACTCGGCGGAGGCTGTCGGTTTGGTTAAGATGGACTTTTTGGGACTCAGTAACTTGACGGTGATCCAGGACGCGCTCGATATTATTAAGGCCGTGCATGGCGTCGACATTGATATTGCTACGATTCCGCTCGACGACGCGAAAACGTTTGAGTTGTTAGGGCGGGGTGATACGACGGGCGTTTTCCAGTTGGAAAGCGACGGTATGAAGCGTTATATTAAAGAGCTGCGGCCGAGCGTGTTTGAAGACATTATCGCGATGGTTTCCTTGTATCGTCCGGGGCCGATGCAGTTTATTGAGACGTTTATTCGCCGCAAGCATGGCGAGGAGGAGGTTATTTACGAGCATCCGTTGATGGAAAACGCGTTTCGGGAGACGTATGGTATTCCGGTGTATCAGGAGCAGGTGATGCAAGTGAGTAAAGATTTGGCGGGCTTCACGGGCGGTGAGGCTGACTCTTTGCGTAAGGCGATGGGTAAGAAGATTGCGGAATTGATGGCCAAGATGAAGACCAAGTTCGTGGAGGGGGCGATGAAAAAGGGGGTGCGAGAAGGCGTGGCGATTAAGATTTTCCAAAAGTTGGAGGACTTCGCGGCGTATGGCTTTAACAAGTCGCACGCGGCTTGTTACGCCATGATTGCTTACCGCACAGCGTACCTTAAGGCCTACTATCCGGCCGAGTTTATGGCTGCGCTCATGAATAGTGATGCGGGTAATTTGGAGCGTATTACGATTGAGGTTGATGAGTGTACCCGCGTCGGCCTGAACGTGATGGCGCCAGACGTCAACGAATCATTCCCAGGTTTTGCGGTGGTGGCAGACACTAAAAATATTCGTTGGGGACTGAAGGCGATTAAAAATGTCGGCGCTGAAGTGGCGGAGGCGTTGGTACGCGAGCGCAAAACGCACGGTGAGTTTGTGGACTTGGCGGACTTTTTGAGCCGTATGCACGCGACGACGTTTAACAAGAAAACGCTCGAGGCGTTGGTGAAAACGGGGGCGCTCGATAGGTTTGAGGACAGAGGAAAGCTCTATCATAACCTCGATACTTTGTTGTTGTATTGTAAGCATGTGACGGCGGGGGCGGATAGAAATCAAGTATCGTTATTCGATTTGGCGCCGACGGTGGCGGAGGAGAAGATTACGTTGCGAGTCATGCCGCCGGTGCCGAAGAGTCAGATTTTAGGTTGGGAAAAAGAGTTGCTCGGACTGTACGTGAGTGCGCATCCGGGGGAGATTTTTGCGGAACAGTTTAAGGGTTTGGTCAAGACGTGTGCGGAGATAAATGTGATGGACGACGAGTCGCCAGCGATGTTGGCCGGCGTGATTATTAGTGTGAAGCAGATTTTTACTAAGAAGAAAAACGAGCCGATGGCCTTTGTGCGGGTGGAGGATGCCAGTGGCGCGATGGAGATTGTGGTGTTTCCGAAGATTTATGTACAGATAAGAGATGTGTTAGTGCCGGATACGTTGGTCGTCATTAAAGGGACGGTGAGTGTGCGGGAGGGGAGGAGCTACGGCCGGGTTGGTGAGGAGGATGACGGGGCTGAGAAGGCACCGCAGTTGGAGCACTCGGTGTTGTGTGATGGGTTGAAAGTATTTCATGAGGAGGAGATTCCGGCTTTGGCGCAAAAGTTGCGGTTTGGCTTCCCGGATGAGAGTAATGATGATTCGATCAAGATGCCGCTTAGCGTCGATGAAGGGATTATGATTACGCCACCAGTGTCGCCGTCACCTGAGATGATTACTAAGTTGCGCGAGATTTTTGAGGCGGCGCCGGGGCGCGAGCAGGTTTATTTGTTAGTTGAATCGGGGGGTTCGATTAAGAAAATCGCGACGGAGTATAAGATTAAGCGGGAGCATGGGGTGTTGGCGAAGATTGCCGGGATTGTCGGCGAGGGGAATGTGAAGTAAGTCGGAAGTGACTATTGCATCTCCCACTCCTAGCTGCGCCATCGTCAACCGTA
>CAITFQ010000041.1 GCA_903891735.1 Candidatus Uhrbacteria bacterium
AGGGGAACGAGACGGCGCAAACTATTAAAGAGTCAATTGCGATTGCTGAGACTTTTTTTGCGGCGTTGGGTGGTTTGAAGCCGCATCATGGTTTTGGGATTAAAGCTTGGTTCGTGGGGCGGCCAGATTCCATGGCGCTCGAGATTGTGGCGCACCAGAAGTTGGTGATGTTTTATGTGACGGTGCCGCGTAACATGTTAGATTTTTTGCAGCAGCAGTTGCACGCGCAGTATAGCGATGCCTCTTTGAAAGAGGTGGAAGATTACAACATTTTTGCGACCACCGGCGTGGTGTTGGCTGGTTATTTGGAGTTGAAGCGCCAGAGCGTTTTTCCGCTGAAGACATACAAGGAAATTGATTCTGACCCACTTAACTCGCTGACTAATGCTTTGAGCAAAGTGGAGGATGGTGATGGCTTGGTGGTGCAGTATATTGTGCGGCCCACGCATCACAAGTGGCGGGATTTGGGAGCGAGGATTGTGCGTAACATGCATAATGGCATGACGCTGGAGGAGGCGATTAAGGGTAAGCATATTGGGCATTGGATTGCTACTAAGGAGAGCATTGAAAAAGAAAAGGCCGAACGACGCGAGCGCAAGATGTCCCAGTCGGAGACGAAGATGGTGGAAGGGATCGGTAATAAGATTACCAAAGCAGGACTCGAGGTGAACGTGCGGATTGTGTCGTCGGCCAAAAGCGCCGAGGTGGCTTTGGCGAACTTGAATAATGCCTTGCAAGCTTTTGGTCAGTACAATATTTATGAATACGGCAATTCGTTCCAGAAAGTTTTGCCGCTGCGTAAGAATCATTTGATTGAGAGTTTTATCTACCGGACGTTCTCGGAGCATCAGAGCATCGTGTTGAATACGGAAGAGATGGCGTCGCTCTGGCATTTGCCGTTGCCGAGTACTGATACGCCGAATATTTTGTGGATGATGGCTCGCGTGATGCCAGCCCCAACTAACACGCCGACGGAAGGCTTGCGTTTGGGTACTAACACCTATCGCGGCAGTACTAAGCCGGTGTTCATGAAAGATGGCGACCGACGTCGTCACATGTATATTATTGGTAAGACAGGTTCGGGTAAATCTGAGTTCATTAAGAATTTGGTCATTCAGGACATTATTGCCGGTAAGGGTGTCGGCGTAATTGACCCGCATGGCGACTTGGCTGACGGGATCATGGAGCTGATTCCGAAGGAGCGTTATGATGACGTCATCTACTTCAATCCGAGCGATACCGAGCGTCCGATGGGCCTCAACATGCTCGAGGCGCCAAACGAGGACATGCGTGACTTTGCGGTGCAGGAAATGATCAGCATTTTTTACATGTTGTTCCCGCCGGAAATGATTGGTCCGATGTTCGAGCATAGTATGCGTAACTTCATGTTGACCTTGATGGCCGACCCCACGCACCCCGGTACGATTGCCGAAATTCCACGGATGATTGCTGATGACGCTTTCCAAAAAGAATGGATCGCGCGCGTGAAAGACCCGGTGGTGCGCAGTTTCTGGGAGGATGAGCAGGCTAAGACGAGTGATTATCACAAGAGTGAAACGATGGGTTATTTGGTCAGTAAGGTTGGCCGGTTCGTGGAAAACGAGATGATGCGCAACATTATCGGTCAGAGTAAGTCGGCCTTTAACTTCCGCGAAATCATGGACGAGGGTAAGATTTTGCTAGTCAACTTATCTAAGGGTAAGACGGGTGAAGTTAACGCTTCACTGCTCGGTTTGATTCTGGTGGCGAAGTTGCAGATGGCGGCTTTCGCGCGCGCTGACATGGAGGAGAGTAAGCGTAAGGATTTCTATCTCTACGTCGACGAGTTCCAAAACTTCGTCACGCCGAGTATTGCGACTATTTTGTCTGAGGCACGTAAGTATCGCCTGAACTTGATCATGGCGCACCAGTATATGGGCCAGCTCGTCAAAGACGGGAAGAGCGAGATTCGTGACGCTGTGCTTGGTAACGTCGGCAGTATGTTTGTGTCGCGCGTTGGTCCGGATGATACTGAGGTGCTCGAGAAGGTGTTCGAACCGACGTTTAGTGCGTACGACTTGATGAACAATGAAGCGCTGACTTGGAACTGTAAAATTATTATCGATAACGCGCAGGGCAAGCCGTTTACGCTCCGAGTCGACAATAAGCAGGAAGGGAAGCCGAAGGTTGGCGAAGCGTTGCGCGAGATTTCTCGTTTATTATACGGACGTGATAAAAAGATCGTCGAACGGGAAATTGCCTTACGTTCTGGCGTCGGCGTGCCTAAACAGGTGCAGCCAGTTGTCCCCAACCCGCCAGCTGGTCTGTAGTTGATATTTGCAGTAGGATAGGGGTCTATGAGTGAGACGTTGTACCGCAAGTACCGGCCGGCTAAGTTTGCTGATGTAGCTGAGCAGGCTCATGTTGTTAAAACTATTCAGAACCAGATTGCTAGCGGCACCTTGGCGCACGCTTATCTGTTGGCTGGGCCGCGGGGGGTCGGCAAGACGACGATTGCTCGGTTATTGGCGAAGGCGGTGAATTGCCTGCAGCGAGCTCAAGGCGAGAGTGAACCTTGCGGCGAGTGCGAGCATTGTTTGGCTTTTGCTGAAGGCCGATTCCTCGATACGATCGAGATTGATGCGGCGAGTAATACGGGTGTTGATAATGTGCGCGAGAATATCATCGAGAACGTGCGCTTTGTGCCGCAGCAGGGACAGTATAAAGTGTTTATTATCGATGAGGTGCACATGCTGTCGTCATCGGCTTTTAATGCGTTGTTGAAGACGCTCGAGGAACCGCCAGCTCATGTTATCTTTATTCTGGCGACGACCGAATTGCACAAAATCCCAGCGACGATTATTTCGCGTTGTCAGCGGTTTGATTTTAGCCGAATTCCAGCGGCCGAGATGATTGTGCGTTTAAAATCAATTAGTCAGAAAGAAGGCGTTGAGGTAGATGACGAGGTGCTGCGCGTGATGGCGAAGATCAGTGAAGGTTGTTTGCGCGATGCTGAGAGTTTGCTCGGACAGGTGTTATCGTTGGGCGATAAACGAATTACGGTTGAGTTGGCCGCTGCGATATTGCCGGTGACGACGTTGGCGCTGGTAAAAGAGGTGATTGATGGGATTGTCAGTAAAGATGTGAAGACGGTGCTTGAAAAGCTGGCCGGTTTTGTGGCTGATGGCGGATCGGTCAAGCATCTGATCGATGAGCTGATTGAAGAAGTAAGAGAAAACTTGATGGCTGCTGTGGCGGGAAGTAAATCGGTATTCACTGCCGTTGAAGCTCGACGCTTGTTGGATTTATTGCTGACGGCACGAGGGCGAAACTCGTTAGCGATTTTACCGCAGTTGCCGTTGGAGTTGGCGCTGGTTGAGTTTGTACTTGGTGACGACTCGTTACAGCGGGGCATGGTAACCCCGCCTATTATTGGCGCAAATAATTCTATAGATGGGGTTACCATGCCCCACCCGATTGAAAAATCGATTCCGATGACACTGAAAGCAGCCTCGTTAAGCTCAGCGCCGAGCCTGGTTAGCCCCCGTCCTGTAGTAATCGCCGAAGTTAAAATTGAATCAGAAATAGGCGCCAGCTCAGCTGGCCAGGGGGGTAATTCGTCCCGTGAAGGGTTAAACGATGTTATCAACGGCGCGCAACCAATTACCTTTACGCTTGAAGAAATACAGGATAAGTGGGAGCGGTGCTGCGACAAGGTGGCGGATAAAAATATTGCTTTACCGATGGGGTTGCGGGTGGGGAAGCCGACCAAGATTGACGGCGATAAGTTGACGATTACGTTTCCGTACTCGTTTCATGCTGATGCTTTGAAGGACGGCACGAATTTGCGGTTACTGGAAGATGCGAGTGCGGCTGTTATGTTCCAGAAGCCGAGGATTGTGACGGAGGTGGTG
>CAITFQ010000042.1 GCA_903891735.1 Candidatus Uhrbacteria bacterium
CCTTCTTTGCCCACTTCCGCCTAGTCAAAGCCGCCAATTTCTTCACTAAATACGGCCCACGCATTCTTCTTATATTAGTAATTTTATCACTGTTAACCACCTTTAACCCCTTCGGTTTCCTGCAAACCGCCTCTTTTAACCTCTGCTCTCACCTCATCGGCACCTCCTGTGAAGAGCAATTTGTTAGTCTTTTATAGTTGACGCCGAGCTCAAAATAGGCTAACCTCACCTCACTTTGATCCGACCGTCGTCGGCAAATGCCTTTAGGAGGCCCAATGTCCACGTCCGAAAATCCACCTCAGACCGACGCCGAGAAAATCGCCGAACTCGAGCGCAGCAACGCTGAGTTGAGGCGCCAGAACGGGGAGCTCGAAGCTGAAAACAGCAGGCTACGTCGCCTGCCGCCCACCGTCGTCTACGATCACGGCTACATTCCAGGTCACCCCTGCGGCGGTGACTGACACCCTGACCACCCCAGCCTAACGGCCAAGCGCGACCTCCCCGGGTTGCCTCTCGGGGTGGTCGTTGCTTTTTCTGCTTGTCGACCCCTCATTTTTATGACACACTGCTAGCATTATGACCCATCAAATTATCTTGACGCCACTGCATAAAGCCGTCTCAGCTCTACTTGAAGCTTTGGCTACTCCTACTGCTGGTTTGGACGAACTGGCCATTTCCATGCGCCGCGACGCCATCATCCAACGTTTCGAATTTACCTACGAATTGTGCTGGAAAACCATGCGGCGCATTTTGGAAACAACCGCTGCTCGTTCCAAAACTGACGAACTTTTATCAATGAAAGACCTTTATCGTTTAGCTTTCGAAGCCGGCATTATCGCTAACCCCCAGTCTTGGTTTGAGTACAACGAGGCTCGGAACATCACTTCCCACGTTTACGACGAAAAGAAAGCCAAGCTCGTTTTAGCGGCCGTCGTCAAATTCGCCCCAGACGCAGCTGAGCTTTTAGCTAAACTCGAAGCCGACTATGTCGCTTAACGTCATTCCAGCCGAGCGCCAGGAAATTGAGCAAATTTTGCGCACCCATATTCCAGGCCGAACTGTTCTGGCTTTTGGTTCACGAGTAAAGGGGACTGACCGGCTAGTGTCTGACCTCGATCTACTGGTTCTTGGCGACGCTTTATCCGACACACAACGATTAGGCTTGATCACCGCCTTTTCCGACTCAAATCTCCCATATTTCATCGATATTATTGAAGATATTAATATTTCTGACGAATTTAGGAGCGCCATCATGCCGTCGACCGAGAAATTGCAGTAGTTGAACGTTGACCACTTTTTATGCTTATGATAGGCTTTCGCCACTTATGCCAACCATCAATCAACTTATCCGCAAAGGCCGCCAGACCTCGAAAGTAAAGTCGAAGTCCCCAGCCTTGCAGTACACCCTCGATTCATTGCACCGCAGCCGCACGGTGTTGCCTAAAGGTGCCCCTTTCAAGCGTGGTGTGTGCGTCAAAGTGACCACCATGACGCCAAAGAAACCAAACTCCGCGTTGCGTAAGATCGCTCGTGTACGTTTGAGCAACGGCACCGAAGTCACGGCCTACATCCCTGGTGAAGGCCACAACTTGCAGGAGCACTCGATCGTCATGATCCGCGGTGGTCGCGTCAAAGACTTGCCAGGTGTCCGCTACCACATCGTTCGTGGTCGCTACGATGCCACCGGCGTCGAAGGCCGCAACCGCACCCGTTCCGCCTACGGCACCAAGCGCCCGAAGGCCAAAAAGAAGTAAATTAAAATCATTTAATACTTACGAGTACCGCATCGCCGGGAAGACCGTAAGCAAAATATAGTATGCGAGGTAAGCAAGCCCCCAAACGCGATATCATTCCTGATCACAAGTTCGCCAGCGTAGTTGTCACCAAGCTCATCAACTACGTCATGAAGGACGGTAAGAAGACCACCGCCGAACGCATCGTCTACGATTGTTTCGAGATCATCGTTGGCGAAACTAAGGCCGACGCTATGGAAGTCTTCGACAACGCGTTGAAGAACGTCACTCCAAGCGTTGAAGTCAAGAGCAAGCGCGTTGGTGGTGCTAACTACCAGGTGCCAATGCCCGTTCGTGGCGAACGTCGCAACGCTCTCGCTTTCCGCTGGATTCTCCTCGCTGCTCGCAGCAAGAAGGGTCGCGGTATGGCTGAGAAGTTGGCTGAAGAAATCATGGCTGCTGCTAAGGGTGAAGGTGAAGCAGTCCGCAAGCGCAACGACGTACAACGTATGGCTGAAGCGAACCGAGCCTTCGCTCACTTGGCCCGCTAGACCAGAGAAGGGAAATGGAGAAAGCTCGGAAGGGCTTTCTCCGTTCTCGTTTAACTGCTATATTTCTCTCAAATTATTTATACTGTATGACCCGTGATTACCCTCTAGACCACGTCCGCAACATTGGTATCATCGCCCACATCGACGCTGGTAAGACCACCACCACCGAACGCGTTTTGTACTACACCGGCAAGAAGCACAAAATCGGCGAAGTGCACGAGGGCGAAGCTACCATGGACTGGATGGAGCAGGAGCAAGAGCGCGGTATCACCATCACCGCCGCTGCTACCACTTGTTTCTGGAAGGGTCATCGCATCAACATCATCGACACCCCAGGCCACGTTGACTTCACCGTTGAAGTTGAGCGTTCTCTCCGCGTGTTGGACGGTGGTGTGACCGTTTTTGACGGCGTCGCTGGCGTCGAACCACAATCCGAAACCGTTTGGCACCAGGCCGACAAGTACGGCGTGCCTCGCATTTGCTACATCAACAAATTGGACCGCACCGGTGCTGACTTTTATAAGGACTTGGACTCCATTCACAAGCGTTTGACCACGGCCGCCCACCCAATCCAGTTGCCAATCGGCGTCGAAGCAGATTTCTTGGGTATCATCGACTTGCTCACCCGCAAGGCCTACATGTATCGCGACGACATGGGTAAGGTGGTCGACGAAATCGAAATTCCCGAAGAGTACAAAGCCAAGTCCGAAGAGTTCCGTGCCAAGCTCGTTGAAGCCATTGTCGAGAACGACGAGAAGCTCATGGAGCGTTACTTGGGCGGCGAGGAAATCTCGGTCGACGAACTGAAGCCAGCCTTGCGTCGTGGAGTTGTGGCCATGAAAATCTTCCCGGTTCTCTGTGGTTCATCTTTGAAAAACAAAGGTGTGCAGCAAATGCTCGACGCCGTCGTCGACTACCTGCCATCTCCTTTGGACGTTCCACCAATCGAAGGTACCGATCCAGATGATTCTGAAGTCAAAATTCCATGTCTTCCCAAGGACGACGCTCCTTTCGCTGCGCTCGCTTTCAAAATCGCGGCTGACCCCTTCGTCGGCAAGCTCTGTTTCTTCCGTGTCTACTCCGGTTCCGTTAAGGCTGGTAGCTACGTCTTGAACACCGCCAACGGTGAAAAGGAACGCGTTTCCCGCATAGTTCGTTTGCACGCCAACAGCCGCGAGGACGTGGAAGAAGTCTTTGCTGGTGAAATCGCGGCTGCCGTCGGCTTGCGTGCCACTGCCACTGGCCACACCTTGTGTGATCCAGATCACCCAGTTGTCCTCGAGAGCATCAACTTCGCCAAGCCAGTTATCTCTCAAGCCCTCGAACCAAAGACCAAGGGTGACCAGGAAAAGATGGGCATGGCTCTCAGCAAGCTCTCTGAAGAAGATCCAACCTTCCACGTTTCAACTGATCAAGACACCAACCAGACCATCATCGCTGGTATGGGTGAGCTCCACTTGGAAATTATGGTGGACCGCATGAAGCGCGAGTACGGCGTGGAAGTCAACGTCGGTAACCCCCAAGTTAGCTACCGCGAAACTATTCGCGAAAGCGCTGAAGGTGAAGGTAAGTACGTTAAGCAGTCCGGTGGTCGCGGTCAGTACGGTCACGCCTGGTTGCGCGTCGAGCCTTTCATCGATCCAGAAGGTGAGAACTTCGTCTTCGAAGATGAAACTAAGGGTGGTTCCGTTCCTAAGGAATATATCGCGCCAATCGGTAAGGGTGCTAAGGAAGCGATGGACCGCGGTGTGCTTGCTGGTTACCAGTTGATCAACATCAAAGCCACCGTCTTCGACGGTTCCTACCACGACGTCGACAGTAACGAATCTGCTTTCAAAATGGCTGGTTCCATGGCTTTCCAGGAAGCTGTCCGCAAAGCTAAGCCAGTCATTCTCGAGCCGGTCATGAAAGTTGAAGCCGTCACCCCAGAAGACTTCATGGGTACGGTGGTTGGTGACTTGAACGCTAAGCGTGGTCAAATCCAGGAAATGGGCGACCGCGGTAACATCAAGTTCGTCCGCGCCTTGGTCCCACTGGCTGAAATGTTCGGCTACTCCACCTCTCTCCGCAGCATGACCCAGGGTCGCGCTAGCTACTCCATGGAATTCCACGAGTACCAGGAAGTCCCACGCAACATCGCGGAAGACATCATCAAAAAGCGCTCCGCTCGCTAGTACATCGAACACAAACAAAAAAACACCGCTCACACTCGTGAGCGGTGTTTTCGTAATCGATTCTACCGTCTACCGATTCTTCACCTTCAAAGTACTCGCAATATCCGTCATCTCCTTCAGCGCTGCCGTCAATTCGGCTGAGCCCGCGATCGGGAAGTCGTTAACCACAGTTCCGTTGTAAGCCATCGTGACCACCAAGCCTGGGTTCTGACCCAACACGTAGTCATTAAAGAAGCCATTGCCTGGGCTGGTCAAATACGAGAAGAACCAGACCGTTTTGCCATTCGTCGGTGCGACGCACCACTCGGTCTTGTCGCTGGCATTCATGGTGTAGTCGACGCGACTGTAGTCAACAAACGCGGCCGTCTTCGTCGTCTTACCACACTCATTCGGTTCATCTTGCACTACCGCGTCCACACTCGGCGCACCCATGCCGATCTCAGCAAAGCGTCCGCCTTCCACACCACTGGCCTGACTCGCGTCGACGTTTATGTACAAAATCCACTTGCCCTTGGTGATGTTCACCTTGGCACCACTCGGTGGCTCAGTACCATCGGACTTACTATTCACGTCGCTTGGTGCCTCCGTCGCCGTCCAACCTGCTGGAATATTCACGCTGAGCAAACTATTACTGTAAACACTAGCCTTGGTCGTCGGCGTGGTCGTCGTGTTAGTCGAACCGTCAACCACCCCGCCGGTCGTCGCACTATCAACCACATTCGTTGGATGATCGGTGCTCTTTCCGTCAGGCACCCCAGTCACAGGGTTGTTCTTACTCAGTAACACTGCTATCACGATCACTGCCGCAATGGCCAGTACACCGCCAGCTATTGCCCAGTTATTCTGCTTTTCCATAGGGCCGTAGATTAATAATAATTTACTCCTAATTTCAGTCTAGCACTTATCGTCAACTTTTAACATTCTTGTCATTTTATCCCCACGCCTGTTTGTCTACTCTCTCTTAAGAGGGGATAATACATTCATCTTATGAAACTCTACTTCGGTTTCGGCGCCAATCGTGACCCGGATATGCTTAGGGCTATCACCGGGCAAACCTGTCTGCATTTTCCGGCTGCTATCAACGGCTGGCAACTTTGCATCGAGCACCTTAATGATATTCCACGGAAGGTCCAAAGCACCCTCCGCCGCGCCTGGGGTGGCAACTTCGTCTCCTACGGCATCGTCAAACAACCAACCGGTCGTGTCAGCGGTCGGCTCTGGCTGCTCACCAACGCCCAGCGTCGAGCCGTTCGCAATTGGGAGTTTGTTGGCACTTGGTCGCATCAAGTTGCCGTTAAAGCTGAAATTAAAATTCTCGGTCTTAAATTCCTCGTCGACGCTGAAACTGAGCATCTCGCTCGGCAAAAGGTTGAGCCTGTCGATGGTCTCCAATACCCAACATTTTTAGTACCTAAAGAACAAATAATCATGACTGCTAATAATGTTCGCAGCTTCACACCCAGATAATGTGGTACAATATCCTTAACTATGGACTCTAGAGTTTTTAAAATTATCGTTCCGATTATTTTGGTTACTCTGCCGTTCGCTGTTCCATCTTTTCATTTATCCGCCGACATCGGCACGTTCCTCACGGTCATCTCGCTCCTCTTCGCGATTCTCATCGGCTTTTTTATTTCTGGGGCCACCTCCAACTATCTCAGAATGCAGACGCTTATTGCTAGCACTAATACCGCTCTCATTAATATCTTTAGCAACTCTCGCCTCATCGACTCGCCGCAGCATCCTGAGCTAACGAAGGCCATCGACACTTACATGATCGCCACTCTCGACTACGATGTCTTAGATTTTTCTGAATACGTCACCCCAGAATTTGATACTATCATCGACCTTGTCGACCAAACAAGAGCCAATACTGACATTGGTACCGCCATGATTCAGCATCTGCATTACGCCAAAGCCAACTTAATTGCTAATGACGAAGAGATATCTTTAACCGCTAAAACCATCGTTAATCCCGAGCATTGGCTTATTCTCGTCATCTTAGCTAGTCTAATAGTTTTATTGCTTTTAAGTCTCCGTGACGGCAGCCTGGTGGTAGCTATTATTACCAGCGCTCTAAACTTTACTATTCTCCAAATCTTAATCTTGCTCTACGAACTCGACGCCAACATTTTCCTCGCTCGTAAGCTAGCCTTCCGTGATCCGCAGCGCGTCTTCACTGCTATTGGTGAGTTACCTTATTACCCAGACTACGCCCTTACTCTACCTCACGTGATTCCGGTTAAGCGATCGGCCTATCGTGTCGGCAGTAAATTAGGCAAGCTAGGCGGCAAGCGCAAAATACGCGTCGTCAAGCCGCGCTCTTGAGCTTGGTTATGCGCTTTGAACTCTATACCTCCGAACATAAATTTCCCGCCGACTTTTGGCGGAATTTAGCGCACAAGCTCACACAGCGCGTTGATTATTTTGATTCCTGGACGCTGGAAATATCATTTACGCCCAATCAACTACTGTTCTTCATTGAATCGAAAAAAGATTTCTCTGGTTTCTCCAACGAATTCGCCCCCTTTATTCTACGCTGGGATAAAGCCTACCTGCCAGAACGAG
>CAITFQ010000043.1 GCA_903891735.1 Candidatus Uhrbacteria bacterium
AGCCCCCCCCTCAGCAAACTTATCCCCTTGTTGCATAAATTTAAAGACGTTTATCTAATCTGGTTCAAATTCTACTCCAGCATGGACAAACTCCATCGCTATTCACTCGGGCTACGCCTCGACAACTTATTTATCGACGTTATCGAAAGCATCAGCTCGGCCGGCTTCACAGCCGCCAAAGACAAGCTTCCAACTATCCAAATCGCCTTGCGTAAACTCGACACTATCAAAGTTCTGCTCCTCGTACTCTACGAAACTGGCTCCATTGATAAACCACATTTCCTCGAATTATCTCAGGAATTAGAGAATATTGGCAACATGCTTGGCGGCTGGCGTAAACGGATACTAAACCCGAGTCCAAACACAAACTCTCTGAGCGATCTGCCCAGAGAGTCATGAAATCACTAGCTGAGACGAGGACTGCGTACTGGCCGTTGAACTTGTTGTCGACCCAGTTGTTGTCGAGGTGCCAACGCCCGCCATTGCGGTAGAGGCAGACGAAGTACGTGTTGCCGTTGTCATTGAGGAACTTGCGCCCTACACCATCTGGAACACTGCCCCTCGAATACTTCTCTATTCATCTTAAGGCTGAATTTTACGTGCGATCTCGGAGCTAATATTTTTTAGGCTCACTAATCGACCAGTGTAGAGCACCGAGTAATTTCATGTTTTAGATGTCTGTCAGACACTCTCGCTTCAACCCCAATACGTAGCCTTAAGACCAAAGCGATTCTCACCTGATAGCACCAGAGATGGCGACCAACAACCAGTAGCCGTTGATGCATTAGCCGACTCCGCAAAAAGTATACAAAACTTGCGCCGAAAAAGAAACTGAAAAGCAAAACCGGAGGCCTGCTCGCAACATACGTTGCAGCAAACCTCCAGTAGAGTCCCGTCCCAGAGTACAAAGTACAAAGGGACAAAGGACAGGGCTCGATGGCTCGAAAACGAGTGATCTAGGGCTTACTCGCTGAGACGAGGACCGCGCACCGGCCGTCGAACCTGCCGCCGACCCAGCTGCCGTCGAGGTGCCAACGCCCGCCATCGCGGTAGAGGCAGACGAAGCACGTGCGGCCGTTGCCATCGAGGAACTCCGTCTCGGTGCAGATGAGCACCTGGATGTTCTCGGGCACGTCCTTGAGCAACTCGTCCTGGAGCGCGTGCACCTTCTGACCGAACGTCGCGTTGGCCGGCTTGAACCCGGCCGTTCGCGCCGCGTCGCCCAACTTCGTGCCAACTGTCCAGCTGCCGCTTTTCATGGCGTCAGTCTGGAAATACGTCACGCTGCTCGAGTCAACCGGTCCGCCCTTGGCGTTCTTGGTCATCTCACGGGCCCAGTCGGGCTTGACCGGCAGCTCGTCGCAGTCGATGAAGCGCGGATTGAGCTTGGCGACGCAGTGGTTGAGCAAACCCTGGTTATTGGCGAAGGCCACGGCATCCTTGATGCTGCAGCCGGCGGCCTTGAGGGCTGCCCACAGGGCGTCGCGCGCCTCGATCTCGAGGGCGGGGTTGACGGTCTCGGTGGAAATAACAGTGTTGTCAGTGGTCATGGTGACTCCTGCCAGCGGAAATGCTGGACTTTCTGAGGTTTTTGGTCGTTGAGGAACTTGCGTAGGGCTTAAACCTACGACATGGTAATATACCATAAAACAGGCCTAAAGTCAACCCTAATCGCCAGCATTAGGCTAATATCAGCCAAATTACCTATGTACCAAATCGATCTCATAACCATCGGCGACCTCCCCCGCGGTGCTTTTCAAGAAATCCGGGCCGAGTACCAAAAATTTCTGGGCAAGTACACCGCCCTAAACCACCGCGTCTTAAAATCCGACGAGCGCCTCCTCAATCGCGTCAATCCCGATCATTTTCTGGTCGTCCTCGAAGCCACGGGCATTAACCTCACTAGCGAGGCCTTCGCCGACGTCCTAAAACAAAAAATTGACCTCGGTCAACCCATCACTTTCATCATCGGTGGCGCCCACGGCCTATCCCCTGAAATCAAAGCCGCCGCCCACTTAAAACTCTCCCTGTCCGCCATGACCACCACCCACGACTTGGCCCAATTATTCTTATTCGAACAGCTTTTCCGGGCTTTTACTATTATTCACGGGACGGGGTATCACAAGTAAGTCGTTAGTGAGACGCTCAATCTTGTAGCAGGTCGTTATCGTGAGAGACTGCCAAGGTGGTCCTCTGACGACGCCAGCCGTCGGCCCTGTAACGGCGCCCGAGTCAGACGAGGTGAGCCGGCCGTTACGGTTGACGATGGCGAGGCGACGGAGGAGG
>CAITFQ010000044.1 GCA_903891735.1 Candidatus Uhrbacteria bacterium
ATAATAAATCGTGCTTGTTCGTCTCTAGTTTCTGGTAATAACTCAAGCATGATGACGTCAGTACGATTTTTGATGTCTCGAATGAAATCATCGTTAGAATTGAGAGCGATTGTAGCTACGCAAGTATTTGGCGAATTAAAATATTCTAAAACTAGTTCTTTAAAACTCCGAGAAAAGAGTTGCATCGGACCGATCTCGTCAATGCATAAAGTATCCGCTCCTTGAAAAGTGGCGATACTAGGGCAAAGTTTATCTAAGGCTTGAGGATCAACAAAGTACCCTGAGATTTTATACTCTGTATGTAAGTCGACGTGAGCTAGAATAACTCTTTCTTTTTTACTGGTCTCGATTTCAAAACCGACACGCCTATCGTTAACCAGAATTTCGTTGGTGATAAAACCCGTAGTATGAGAAGAATTTTGTAAAATATTCTTAAGAAGTGTCGTCTTACCGCTTCTGACAGAACCCGTAATTAAAATATTTTTTCGCATATATCACCAATGTATTGCATAGATTATTAGACTGTATCATACCAACAAAAAAATCACGACCGGAGTCGTGATTTTTTGGTGGACATTGGTGGGCTCGAACCACCGACCTCTGTCGTGTGAGGACAGCGCTCTAACCAACTGAGCTAAATATCCGGACTGATAAGCGGGGCAATGATAATGTTTTGGCCGATAATAATCAAGTTTACTTGGTTTTAACGAGACCGGCTTGGATGACGCGGCTCATGGGGGCGTAGTCTTGGTTCATGCCGAGAATGCAGGCTTGAATATAAGTTTTGTGGGGGCGTTTGTTCCAGATGATAGGATTGTAACCGGCGCGGATGGCGAAGAGATCTAGGAAGAGACGGATGGTGCGGCCGTTGCCTTCACGGAATGGGTGAATGGCGTTGAGTTCGCAGTGGATGACGGCGAGTTTGGTAGCGATTTGTTTTTTGGTGTCGGTGGAGGTTGGGGTGTTTTGTTTGAGAACGAGTTCGAAATCTTTGAGGGCAGATGCGATGAAGTTGGCTGAGCAAAACATGGTGTCGCCTTTGCTGATGTTGACGGTGCGAGTTTGGCCGGCCCAGGAGTAGAGTGGACCGAGGAAATATTTGTGAATGTACAGCAGCATCGCAACATCGAAAGTAAACGAACTTATGGGTTCGGTGACTATGAGATAACGAAAGGCTCGATCGAAGAAGAACGCTTCGGCGTCCATCAGCTTTGCAGGATCAGTTAACCCTGGTTTATTTTTTAGCACCTCCCCCGCCATTCCAGCTTCGTTAGCAGAACTTTGGTAACGAGAATGCTCAGACATACTGTTTCAGTTTTTTAATCAACGAAGTATTCTTTAAAGCTCGGCTTAAACTAATCCCCTCCATCTTTAACGACTGAGAAATGGCGTTTCTGATAGTGCGTTCGCTGAATTTTGTTTTAGCCTTCTTCATAGAGTCGCTTTTATTAGCTTAATTATACCATTTTGTGAGGTGCGGGGCAAGAAGCCAGCGTTGTGATTTTTGGTGAGTTCGGCTATACTCCCAAGTAATTATGTCCGATCAGCATACAGTCGATTTTTTGCAGCAGAAGTATGAGGTGCCGGTGGAGCGCGTAGTGCGGGCGAAAGTGTCCCGCGCTGGGCGCTATATTGCCGGTTTGGTGATTGTCGGGGCGGTCGTCGGCGTGTTCTTTTCCTACAAGTTGGCGCAGATTACGCATGGTGATGAAACGGATGTGGGGAGTTTGAGTATTTTCTCCACCATTACTTCGGGCTTGGCGCATTTGGCGGGGAGTCCGGATAAGCCGTTGACGGGTGAGGAGACGGACCGGATTAACTTTTTGTTAATGGGTGTCGGCGGTACGGGCCATGATGGGCCGCAGTTGGCTGATACCATAATGTTTGGGAGTTTTAAGCCGAGTACGGCCGAACTTGGCTTGCTATCCATTCCGCGTGATTTGTACGTGGCGATTCCGGGCTACAGCAGCGGCAAGATTAACCACGCCAATGCTTATGGCGAGATGGCGGGAAAGGGTGAGGGCTTGAAGTTGGGCAGTGAAGTGGTGAGTAACGTCGTCGGTCAGCCGATTGATTATACGATTCGCGTCGACTTTGACGGCTTTTCCAAGATTATTGATCAGTTGGGCGGAGTGAATGTTTATATTGATAAGAGCTTTGACGATTACCAGTACCCAGAATACGAGGGCTCGCCAACTTATAAGACGCTACATTTTACGGCTGGTTATGCGCACATGGATGGCGCCACGGCCTTGGAGTACGCGCGTTCACGTCACGGCAACAACGGCGAGGGTACGGATTATGCCCGCGCGGCGCGCCAGCAAAAGATTTTGCTGGCGGCCAAGGATCAGGCGATGTCGCTTGGCGTCCTGTTGAATCCAGTGAAGTTGACCAAGCTGTTTAACACGCTCAGCAGTCATATTGCCACCAACCTGTCGGTTTGGGAGATGATCAAGATGGCTAAGTATATTCCGAGCATTGACCCGAAAGCGATTGCCATGCAGGTGCTCGACACGGCGCCAGGCAGTCCCCTTTATAGTACAACAACGGCGGAGTCGGGCTTCATTATTTTGCCAAAGAGCGATAACTGGGACGATATTCAGAAGATTGCGGCGAATATGTTCGTCTCGGCGGGAGCCACGGCTAGCACTAGTACACCAGCAGTAGCGGTGGCGACGCCAAATGTGAAGGTGGAGATTCGGAATGGTACGAGCGTCTCGGGCTTGGCTTACCAGACGGCAGCGCGGCTGAGTGGCTCGAGTTTTGATGTGGTCAGCGTTGGCAATGCAACGGATAGGAATGTGGCCAAGACGACCATTTACGACTTAACTCAGGGCCGAAAAGCGGCAGAATTGGCGACTTTAAAGCAATTTTTAGGGGCTGACGTGGTGATGACCGGCGAGGGCTGGACGTATGCGGACAACGTGGTACCAACCAGCCTACAGACTGGAACGCCTGATGATAAGGCTAAAACAAGCGAAAAAGTTGACTTTTTAGTGGTTGTCGGTCAAGATGCGACTTCACTCGTCTTGAAATAACTAAAACTTCCAGATTTGGCCTATTTTGGACTTGTCACTGCGCCGATTTTCTCAACTCACAGCTAAGTGAGTCTCGAAAACTCGGCTTGATCCGCATCCAAACTAGTCTCAAATCTGAAAGTTTTATACCTCTATGTCAACCGAAAACCCAAACCAAATTCCGAAGGTGGCCTTAGTTGGGCGCACCAACGTCGGCAAGTCGACGTTGTTTAATAAACTGATTGAGGAGCAACGCTCCTTGGTTTCGGACGTAGCCGGCACGACGCGCGATCGCTTTGAAGCGGACTGTATTTGGCGCGGTCAAGTGATCCGCTTGATTGATACCGGTGGCTTGGACGTCGACACTAAACAAGAAATTGAACGCGGTGTGGTTGAGCAGACCGAGTTTGCGATCAAGGAGGCAGAGGTTGTTTGTTTTTTGGTCGACGTAACTGTTGGCCCAACGACTGATGATTACCTGATTGCTAAACGATTATTCGCTTCCAAAAAGCCAGTGATCGTGGTCGGCAACAAAGCTGACACCCCAGCCTTGCGCGCTAGTGTCGACGGCGAAATGTGGAATAGCTGGCCGTTGATGCGTCCCCTCGCTGTTAGCGCAGCGCGTGGTATTGCGGCTGGTGACTTGCTGGATGAAGTTTATAAGGAGTTGATTAAGGCAGGTACCCCACCAACTGACGTGACGACCGTGATTCCGATGCAAGTGGCAGTGCTCGGCGAACCAAACGTTGGTAAGTCGACTTTGCTCAACGCGGTGTTGGGTGAGAAGCGTTTTATTGCGTCGTCCTTGGCGCATACGACCCGTCAGCCGAATGAAGTAAGCGTCAAGATTGGTAAGCAGAATTATGTTTTTGTCGACACGGCCGGCATTCGTCGCCAGGCACGCCGCTTGCAGACTGGTAGCTTCCTTGAGAAGCACGGCGTCAAGCAGACGGTTGAGCTCTTGAAGAAAGTAAACGTCGTCCTGTTCGTGCTGGATATTAGCCAGAAGATCGACGTCCAGAACAAGCGTTTAGCCGGACTCATCGCTGAGCATGGCACCAGTGTCGTAATTATTGCCAACAAGTGGGATTTGATTCCAGACAAGGATACGACGACCATTTTGAAGTACGAGGAATATATTCGTGCCCACTTGCCGCAGATCAACTACGCGCCGATTTTGTTCATCTCTTCCTTGACTGGCCAGCGTGTGCCAGACATCATGAAAAAGATTTCTAGTGTGTTCAGCAGCCGCTTTACGCAGCTCCTTGATACCGAGTGCAAGGAGTTTATTAGTAAGTGTATTGCGCGCCATAAGCCGAGCAAGAACAAGGGTACGTGGCACCCGAACATTACCGAGTTTGTACAGACCACCATCAATCCCCCACGCTACCGCTTGACCATCAACGCCCCACGCGAAGATGCGTTGGCCGACAGTTACGTCAAGTTCTTGGAACGTCAGATGCGTGAGCAATTCAACTTTATTGGAACGCCAATCAACGTGCGCGTCGTGGCAGTGCAGCGTAAACATGGTGAGGCGAGAACGCCGCTCATGAGGAAGAATAAGAAGATGTCAGGACGACACAATTAGCAATTAATAGCTGGGTAGTTGGTAGCGGGGTAGCGGGGTAGTTGGGCTCACAAATGAGCTACTCTACGCCCCTACCAACTACGCCCCTACCCCGCCAACGATTTATGGCTATCATGATTGTCGGGCTAGGAAATCCAGGCAATGAGTACCGAGAAACCCGCCACAATGCGGGTTGGTTGGCGCTTGATCAGTTGGGAGATAAGTGGGACGCGAGCTGGCGGCTCAACAAGTCAGCCAATGCGTTGGTGGCGGAGGTGATGGTTGGCGAGCAGAAGATTATTTTAGCTGAGCCACAAACGTTCATGAATAATTCGGGCATGGCGGTGGCGTCGCTCATGCATCGTTATAAGATTACGATCGAGAGGACGTGGGTGATTTACGACGACGCGGCGATTGGGAATGATCAAGTGAGGGTACGACGTGGTGGGAGTGCAGGCGGGCATAACGGGCTCAAGAGCATCATTGCGCAGTGTGGTGAGCCGTTTGCGCGCTTCAGGATTGGCTTGGGTAATCCGCCGGAACGCGTACCGCTCGAGGATTTCGTCCTGCAAAAATTTTCATCCACAGACCGGGACTTGCTACAAAAAAAGATTGTTGCTGTAATGGATTTAATCGATGAAGCGCGCGTCACGGGCGTTATCGAAAAAACCATAACAGTAGCTGCATGATCTCCCCTTTCCGCTTAGCGTTAACACATTTCAATGATTTGGCGATTGGCCCGGTGCATCATCGCAAGTTGTTAGAAGTTTTGGGTGATGACGAGCAGATTTGGCGGGCGAGCAGAGAAAAGTTGCGCGAAGGTGGGATGACGGCTGGCATGGCAAGCAAGTTTATTGAATGGCGAGCAAGCCAAGATCCGCAGGCGCTACTCGAGGATACGATTAAACGAGGCATTAAGTTGGTGACGCAGGACGACGCCGAGTACCCGCAGTTGCTGCGTAGTATTCATGATGCGCCGTATGTGTTGTATTACCGCGGTGAGTTGCCACCGGCGGATGCGTTGTTGGTCGGAGTCGTGGGGTCGCGTATGGCCTCGCAATATGGCTTGCGAGTTGCTCGTGAGTTTTCCGAAATTCTAGCGCGCCATCATTTAGTAGTGGTTAGTGGACTAGCCTGGGGGATCGACGAAGAGGCTCATAAAGCGACAGTCAAAGTGAACGGAAAAACGATTGCGGTACTGGGCTGCGGGCTAGATGCTAACGATTCTTATCGCAAACGAGAATTAGCTAAGGAGATTATTGATAAGGGCGGTGCAGTGATGACTGAGTATCCGCCAGAGATGGCTTCGTTCTCGCATCACTTCCCTATTCGTAACCGGATAATTTCCGGCATGAGTAAAGGTACACTGGTGATCGAGGCCGCTGAGAAGTCTGGTTCATTGATTACGGCGCGGGCGGCCCTGATGGAAAATCGCGAGGTGTTTGCAGTGCCTGGTTCAATTCACTCCCCTACTTCCGTCGGAACTAACAGATTGTGCCGTGATGGAGCGCACACGGTGACTTGCGCCGAGGATATTTTAGACGTGCTGGGCGTCATTCATCGGCCGGCTGAAGAGGATAAAAATAAACCGATTACCGAGCCGACTTCGCCCGATGCTCGCACGGTTTTTGCTTTACTTAATCACGAGGCTAAGCATATCGACGACTTGGCTGCGGCTGCCAAGATGAGTCCGGCGACAATTGGCGCAACATTGACGATTATGGAGATTGAAGGATACGCTCGGCACGTTGGAGGGGGTAATTACACTAAATGAGCCACCAGTGAGCAAAGCCTAACGCTTCACCTCGCCGAAGTCGTCAACCGTAACGGCCGTCTCACCTCGTATGACTCGGGCGCCGTTACAGGGCCGACCTCGTCTCGTCTCATCGTCAGGCTCTGCTCGCTGGCAGAGTTAGGTGATACAGATGGCGATGAGACGAACGAACGCCGGCCCTGCGTCGAGCCCGCGAGTACGACGAGCTCAGGGGGCTCGTGCGGTTGACGGTGTGAGTGAGACGAAGCGCTGTCTGTGTCGCCTAACTCTGCTAAACCTGAATATGCAAAATTACAAAGAAGCCGTGGCCCGTTTGGTGTCGCTTAGCAATCTCGAGACACCGTGGCGCGGGAGTTTGGAGAGTTTGCAGGGGTCGCTCACGCGGACCAAACAGTTATTGACGAAGCTCGAGAACCCCGAGCGTCAGTTGAAGTTTATTCATGTGACGGGGACAAGTGGTAAGGGCAGTGTGACGAATTTGATTCATGAGATGCTGCTGGCGGATAAGAGAAAAGTTGCGAGTTATACGTCACCGCATACGACGACGTTTTTAGAGCGATTTCGAGTGAATGATAAACTTGTCGATCCGAAGTTGCTCGTACAGGCAATTGAGCTCGTAATAGCTGGTTATGAGGTGCATCTAGTAGAGGGACGGCAGGCGCTCAGTTACTTTGAGTTGGCCACGGTGGTCGCGCTGGTGGCTTTTGTGATGGCTGGCGTTGAATGGTGTGTGCTGGAAGTCGGCTTGGGTGGACGATGGGATTCGACGAATGTGATTCCAAAAAAAGAAGTGGCGGTGATTACGAATATCGGGCTAGATCATACGGACTTGCTCGGCAATACGGTGGAAGAGATTGCGCAGGAGAAGGTGGGCATTGTGACTGGGCGATGTGCAGTGATTTCGGGTGTCGACCAGCCAAATATTCGAGAAACGATTCGTGATGTGGCGACGGAGAAGAAGGCTAGTGTGAAGTTCGTCGAAGCGCCGAATGGTGATCATCGGCTGCATAATGCGTTGATGGCGACAGCGGCGGCCCAGGCTGTCGGCGTAAAAATTGATGCGATTGAGAGGGCTTTGAAGATGACGCGTGGGCTGCCGTGCAGGTTTGAAATTATCGGACATGAGCCACTAGTCATTATCGACGGGGCGCATAATGATGCGAAGATGAAAGGGACAGCGAATTTACTGAAGTCGATGAAGCAAGGGAAAATTCATGTCATCTTCGGCTGTAAGAAGGGCAAAGATGCGGAGAGCATGCTGAAGTCGATCATGCCGCTGGCTGAGGTGATTCATACGACGAGATACCGCAGTGGCTATGGTGCGCCAGAGAATCCGGCGACGCTCAGTAAGATGATACCGAAGAATAAGCGCGGTCGATGCTGGTTATTTGCTGACGAGGCGCTGCAGTTTGTGCTGGGCGAAGCGAAGACGAGTGATACCGTTTTGATTACGGGATCCTTATACTTGGCCGGTGAATTACGGACGCATTGGGTGAGTGAGGAATCGATCGTGAAGAAGCAGTCGAGTCAGGTCAAAAATTGACACAACCGCTGACCAAAGCTATCGTTCGCAACAAATATGTCTAAACTTGTCATCGTCGAGTCCCCGACCAAAGCCAAAACGATTAGTAAGTTTTTGGGCAAGGAATACACCATTTTGTCGTCATTCGGCCACATTCGCGACCTGCCGAAGAAGTCGACAGCGGTCGACGTGGAGCATGGGTTTACACCGACGTATGAGGTGCCGCCAGAGAAAAAAGCTAAGGTGACGGCGCTGAAGCAAGCGGCCAAGGGAGTTGACGAGGTTTACCTAGCAACCGACGAAGACCGTGAAGGAGAAGCGATTGCTTGGCACATTGCCGAGGTGTTGAAGTTGCCGGTGGCGACGGCTAAGCGTATTACTTTTCACGAAATTACGAAGTCGGCTATCGAGCATGCTGTCGCCCATCCGCGAACGATCGACATGCACATGGTCGACGCCCAGCAGACGCGGCGTATTCTCGACCGCTTGGTGGGTTACGAATTGTCGCCGTTGTTGTGGAAGAAAGTACAGCGCGGACTTTCCGCCGGTCGTGTGCAGAGTGTGGCGGTGCGTTTGGTAGTTGAACGCGAGCTGGAGCGTAATGCTTTTAAGAGTGAGGAATATTGGACGATTGAAGCGACGTTTACTAAGGGCGGTGCGATTTTAGAGGCTAAGTTGTCGGCGATCGATGGCCAGAAGCTCGACAAGATGGATATTAAGGATGAGGTGGCGGCGAAGAAAATTGTTGAGGCAGTGACGGGCGTTAGTTTTAGCGTCGATAAGATTGAGTTGAAAGATGCGTCGCGCAAACCACCGATTCCGTTGACGACCTCGAGCTTGCAGCAGGATGCGTACAATCGCTTGGGCATGAGCGCTAAGCAGACCATGACGTTGGCGCAGAAGCTGTACGAAACGGGTAAGATTACTTACATGCGTACTGACTCGCAGAATTTGGCGGAGCAGTTTACGAGCGCCACGCAGGATTATTTGAAATCGACTTTCGGCGCAGATTACGCCAAGGGTGCGGTCAAATATGCGACCAAGAGCAAGGGCGCGCAAGAAGCGCACGAGGCCATCCGTCCGACTGATGTGGCTGCTACTCCAGAAAGCTTGCAGGCTGGCTTAGAAAGCGGCGAATGGAAATTGTATGATTTGATTTGGCGCCGGACAGTGGCGAGTCAGATGCCGAGTGCCAAGATTCGTCGGACGGCGGTCGACTTGTTGGGCAACAAGCATACGTTCCGCGTAAACGGGAGTACAGTTGTCTTCCCGGGCTTCATGAAAGTGTGGCAAGCGAGTGAGGATAAGTTGCTGCCAGATTTGGCTGAGGGTGAGGTTATTGGTGAGGCCAACGAAGTTAAGCCGGAGCAGCATTTTACGGAGCCAGCGGCGCGTTATAGTGATGCGACGTTGATTAAGGCGCTCGAAGAATATGGGATTGGTCGTCCTTCTACCTATGCGCCGACGTTGACGACGATTATTGATCGCGGCTACGTCTTGCGTGATGATAATAAGAAATTGTTCCCGAGTGATATTGCGATTATCGTAACAGACTTACTGAAGACGCATTTCCCGAATATTGTTGGCTACGATTTTACGGCGGACATGGAGGGCAAGCTCGACGAAGTAGCTGAGGGTAAGCAAGATTGGCAGAAGATTTTGGGCGACTTTTATGGCCCGTTCCATGCCCAGATCGC